>CAYUMA010000298.1:0-3919 GCA_964445675.1 uncultured Pseudomonadales bacterium
GGGCCTGCGCCTGATCAAGGGACTCGGCAAGGACGCGGGGATGCGCATCGAAGCCAATCAACCTTATCGCGATAGCAAGGATCTAGCGCTGCGAGCAGCGCTGTCGGCAACCGAACTTGGTTGTCTCGCTCGGGCCGGCGCGCTCGAGCGCCTGTCGAGGAATCGCTTCCAGGCGCATTGGGATGTCGCGGCAATCCAGCCGCCGGCCGAGTTATGGCAGGTGGCGGATCGCGCCGTCTCCTACCACACCGACGTACAACTGCCCGCCCCAACCGAAGGCCAGAATCTGCTGGCGGACTACAGCTACCTGACGCTGACGCTGGGTCCGCATCCATTGCGATTGTTGCGTGGTCACAGTGCATTGCGCGGTTGCCGCAGCGCCGTGCAGCTGACGCAGTATCAGCACGGCCAGTTCATTCGGGTTGCGGGACTCGTTACCTGCCGCCAACGGCCGAGTTCGGCATCCGGCGTTGTGTTTCTGACGCTGGAGGACGAAACCGGCAACATCAATGTGCTGGTATGGACTTCGGTGCTCGAACGTTATCGAGCCGAACTGTTACAGGGTCAGTTGCTGCAGATCAAAGGAACGGTCGAGCGCGAAGGCGAGGTCATTCACGTCATCGCCGGCCATGTGCTCGACCGCACGGCATTGCTCGAAACGCTGGCGGAAACACCGGCTGCCTCACACCCCTTCGTTTCGCGCGACTTTTATTGACGAGCCACTGACGAATTCACTCGCCCGCGCGGCGCGGTCGTTGCGACCGCGCGCGGCGTCGCAACTATCAGAGGCGCTTGCGCTTTGACAGCTCGTGAACTCTGACGCGCTGGGTTCTGGCTTCTCTGATCAGCTCGACGAGCAGCGAACGAATATCACCCAACTCGTCCTTCAAGCCATGACCGAGCGTATCGACCGCCCGCTCCAGCGATGCGAGCCGTTGTTGCACGTTGGCCTTGTCGAACATCATTCGCGCCATGCTCGCGAGCGGCTGGTCGTCCGGCTCCAGTGCCGGGGCCGCTTGCGGCGCACCCTTCGGCCTGTACGTGTCGGGTTCCGCGCCGGCGAATTCGTTGCCCATTTCGTCGCCAACAAACTGCACGACCTCCCCATCGATCTCATGCAGCTCTTCGAGAAACCCGTAGAGCAGTATGCGGTCGCACAGATTGTTGATACGGCGCGGAACACCTTGCGTCGCCGCAAAAATCCGCTCAAAAGCATCGTCCGTGATGACCGGGTCCGATCGCCAGTCGACGATCGCGAGGCGGTGCTCGATGTACGTGCGCGTTTCTTCGGCATCCAGCGGATTCAGGTGATAGGACGCGATGACGCGCTGCCGCAACTGCTCGAATCCTTCGGACAGCAGCGTTGCCCGAAACTCCTCCTGCCCGAGCAGGAAGATCTGTATCAGCGGCCGACCTTCGAACTGAAAGTTCGACAGCATGCGGAGTTCTTCGACCGACGGACGCGGCAGGTTCTGCGCCTCGTCGATGATCAGCAGCACGCGCTTGTTGTCCCGATTGTGCTGCCGAAAGACTTCTACCAGGTCGTGCAGCAGCCGCGGCTTGCTTTCGATCGGAGCCGTCAAGCCGAGTTCGAGGGCGATCGCGCTTAGCAGTTCGTCTTCCTTCAACTGCGTCGAGACTATGCTGACGCCGACCGTATCGTTTGGATCGAGTTTGCCGAGCAGCGCCTCCACCAACGTGGTCTTGCCGGTGCCAACGTCCCCCGTGATGACGATGAAGCCATCCGTCTTCTGCAGTCCGTACTCCAGAAATGTCAGCGCCTGCCGGTGCTCTTTGCTCGGATAAAAGAACCGGGCGTCAGGCGAAAGCTGGAATGGCTTCGCAGATAATCCGTAAAACTCCCGATACATCGACGGCTCCGGTCCTGCCCGAGATACGACCCCGCGAGTTTACTTTAGGCTTCGCAGATTGCGCGTAAGGGCGTTGTATCGCTTCAAAACGGCGAGCCGCGTTTACAGCAGACTACAAGCCCGTCACAGTGGTTCCGCGGGTCATTCGGATAATACACAACTCAACCGATGGACGATTTGCATATGTTCCAACGCGATCTCGCCGATGTCCGCCTCGCGGTCGTGGGCTTGGGCTACGTGGGTCTGCCGCTCGCGGTCGAATTCGGCCGCACCTACGCGACGACGGGCTTCGACATCAACGAGGTGCGTGTTGCCGAACTGCGTCAGCGACACGACTTGACGCTGGAGGTCAGCCCTGAGGAACTCGCGGCGGCGACGAAGCTCGTCTTCACGACGGACTTGTCGGACATCGCGCAGTGCAACGTCTACATCGTGACCGTCCCAACGCCGATCGACGCCTACAAACGTCCGGACATGGCGGCACTGCGCGCCGCGAGCAAATCCATCGGCCAGGTCATCAAGCGCGGCGACGTGGTGATCTATGAGTCGACGGTCTACCCCGGCGCGACGGAGGAAGTCTGCCTGCCGATCATCGAGCAGACTTCGGGTCTGCGCTTCAACACCGATTTTTTCGCCGGCTACAGTCCCGAACGCATCAATCCGGGCGACAAAAGTCACCGTCTCACGACGATCATGAAGGTGACGTCCGGATCGACGCCGGACGCGGCCGATTTCGTCGACCGCTTATACGCCTCGATCATCAAAGCCGGCACGCATCGTGCGTCGAGCATCCGCGTTGCCGAGGCGGCCAAGGTCATCGAGAACACCCAACGCGACCTGAACATCGCCCTGATCAACGAGCTGTCGCTGATATTCGAACGGCTGGGTATCGACACCGAAGAAGTGCTACAGGCCGCGGGAACGAAATGGAATTTCCAGCCGTTCAGGCCCGGGCTCGTCGGCGGTCACTGCATCGGCGTCGACCCGTATTACCTGACGTTCAAGGCGCAGGAGATCGGTTATCACCCCGAGATCATTCTTGCCGGTCGCCGCATCAACGATGCGATGGGTGAGCACGTCGTCGAGCGCGTCGTACGCTTGATGACGCAGCAGAAGATTCACGTCGTCGATTCCAACGTGCTGATCCTGGGCCTCGCCTTCAAGGAGAATTGCACCGACATCCGCAATACCCGCGTCGTCGACCTCGTGCAGGAACTCAAGCGCTACCGCGCCAACGTCGACGTGCACGACCCCTGGGTGTACGCGGACGAGGCGCATCACGAATACGGCATCGCCATGATCGACTCGCTGCAACAGAACCACTACGACGCGATCATCCTGGCCGTCGCGCACGATCAGTATCGTGCGATGGGCATCGACGTCATTCGCAAATTCGGGAAGGACGATTGCGTGATCTTCGACGTCAAACATCTGTTTCCAAAGCACACGACAGCGGGCCGGCTGTGAGCGTATTCGAATGAAGGTGCTCGTCACAGGCAGCGCAGGGTTCATTGGTTCCCACGTCGCGACAAAACTGATGGCGCGCGGCGACGCGGTGATCGGCGTCGATAATCTGAACGATTACTACGACGTCGAGCTGAAGAAGGCGCGCCTCGCGCGGCTGAAGACGAACAGCGCGTTCCGCGACGAATTCATCGACATCACCGATCGCAAAGCGCTCGACGGCGTGTTCGATCGGGGCCAGCCCGATCGGATCGTGCATCTGGCGGCGCAGGCCGGGGTGCGCTACTCGCTCGAAAATCCGCAGGCCTACATCGACGCGAACATGACCGGATTTTTGAACGTCCTTGAATGCGCGCGTCACCGCGGCACGCAGCACCTCGTGTATGCGTCGTCGAGCTCCGTGTACGGCGCCAACACGCGCATGCCGTTTTCGACCGATGACAACGTCGATCATCCACTGAGCTTGTACGCCGCTACGAAAAAAGCGAACGAACTGATGGCGCACACGTACAGTCATCTCTTTGCAATACCCACCACGGGCCTGCGATTTTTCACCGTGTACGGTCCTTGGGGCCGCCCCGGTA
>CAYUMA010000299.1:0-1587 GCA_964445675.1 uncultured Pseudomonadales bacterium
GGATCGGTTGCATGCGGCCGCGCGCGCAGGAAATGGAAACCGTCGGACCACAGCGACACGGCGAAATTCGGAAACAACGTGTAGTGGCATGCGTCGGTGAACTGCTCGTCTGCGAGGCGGGTGTAGTGATGGTAGCCGCGGGCCGGTCCGAGTTTTCGCTTGGCGGCCTGCAACGCGGCGCGCGTTTCGAGGCCGCGGTCAGCGAAGCTGTCCGGATCGAGATCCCATTCGCGCAGGATCGTGCGCAGCGGCTCGCCGATCGTTCCGTCGGAATTCATCGCGATGCCGGCGTAGCCACCCTGCATGATCATGCGGTTGTGGCCCTCGTTGCTCATGTCGAAGCGCGTTTCTCTGCGATTGGTGTTCACGCCGGAGTGCATACGCGCACGCTCGGCCGCGGAACCGGTACCTTTGTGCAGCGTCGGCACGTGGTATGACTCGTTGAAGTTGTCGAGCACCACTTTCCAGTTGCACGGCAGCGTCGTGGTCAGCGCGACGTAGCGCTTCCAGTGTTCGATTTCGTAGCGCTCCCAGTCGGCCGCGACGGGGCCGAGGTACTCGCGCAGGCCGACGCAGCCCGGATCCATGTTCACCCAGACGAAACCGGCGAAGGTTTCACATCGCAGCGGTGCGAGCGTGACGTAGGAACACGGGTTCACGGGGAAATCGTCGGCGTCGGGTGCAAAATCGAGCCGGCCGTCGGTGCCGAATGCCCAGCTGTGATACTTGCAAACGAACCTGTTCGCTTTGCCTTTTTCTTCGGTGACGAGCCGGTTGCCGCGGTGCTGACAGACGTTGTAGAACGCGCGCACGCTGCCGTCCTGCTGACGCACCATCAGGATCGATTCCGGCCCGACGTCCTCGCGCTGCCAGTCGCCCGGTTGTGGAATCTCCGACTCGCGACCAAGCAGCAGCCATACGCGCGTCCACATCCGTTGCCATTCCTGTTCGAAGAATTCGCGCGACGTGTAACGCGCGCCGGAGAGCCTGTGTCCGCGCAACCTTTGTGCGGGCCAGTCGGGCAGGGGATCGTGCTTCATGGTCGGTCCTTGTATGTTTGGCGCTTGCCTGGGCTGCGCGGATTAAAGTATAACGCGTGCTCCTTTTCAAACAGGCGGTGATCGCCTCCCGGAGGGTGTGTGAAGATCGGCGCATTCGCGGCGTTCATTTCCGGCGCGATTACGCCGGCCCACATGCTGGGCCTCGCGCGCAGCCTCGACATAGCAGGCATCGATTCGCTCTGGCTCGGCGAGCACGTGATGGTGTTCGACGAGATGGAGTTCCCCTATCCGGGGTCGCCGGACGGCAAGCTGCCGATCCCCGACGGCTGCGGCATACCGGACCAAGTCGCAACGATCGGCTTCCTCGCGGCCGTGACGACGCACCTGCGCTTCGGAACCGGGATTTCGCTGATCTCGCAGCGCAATCCGATCTATACCGCCAAGGAGTTCGCAACGCTCGACTGGCTCACCGGCGGACGGGTCGACCTCGGCGTCGGTGTCGGCTGGTGCAAGGAAGAGTTCGAGTTCTCCGGCCAGGACTTCCACACGCGCGGCAAGCGCACCGACGAGATGATCGACGTGATGC
>CAYUMA010000300.1:0-1597 GCA_964445675.1 uncultured Pseudomonadales bacterium
GCAGGCCATCGTTATAGCGCAACAGATCCGTCGCACCAAACCCACCGCCGGCGGCACCGCTGCCCGCGCCCAGACCCCAATGTCCGTCGGCGTCTCGCACCGGTGTCAGTGCGACGAGTTCCGCCGACAGGTGACGGGCGATCAGCGTGCTGCGTAACGCGCTCTCCAGCACGTCCACTTCCAACTGCATCCCGCCGACGTAACCGCCCTCGAAGCGCACGTGATCGACGTCGATGACAGGATTGAGCAGATGCCAGCGGCCGCGCAGCCCGGTCACCTCGATGCCGCGATGCAGCAGCAGCGCGTTGATCTGCGATTCGAGTCGCGGCAGCAGCAGCACGAGCAGGCGGCCGGTGGTCGTGACGATGGCCAGCAGCACCGTCAGCGAAATCAGCAGCAACAGCAGAGGCCGCAGCACCGCGCGCAATTCAGCTACACCCCGGATCGAATATGAATGATCAACTATGGAGTTCGACCGCCGCCAGGACGCTTGATTCAAGCCGTTGGCAAGAAGCCGTCCTCAGATAGCCTCAGCGCGCCACGCTCTGCTCCAGCACGACGTCGAATTGCTCGGGAGAATAGCTCGGCTCGACCTGGAAACGGATCGCACGCCCGATCTGCTCAACCACACATGCTACGTTATCGCGTTCCTCATCGAGCAATCGATCACCGACCCCTTGCGACGCCTGCACCAGCACGTCGCCCGGCGCTGCGGCGCCATTGGCTCCCGCGCCCAGCCGACGCTCGCTGCGCAAAATCGCACGGAAGATCTCCAGACACATGGTCTCCGCCGTCTTCACGACGCCGTGGCCAAGGCATGTAGGACAGCTCTCACACACCTGCTGACGCAAGCTCTCGCGCGTGCGCTTGCGACTGATCTGCACCAGACCCAGTTCCGAGATTCCCGAGACCCGGATCCGGGCCGGATCCGCCTCGCACGCTTTTTCGAGCGTGCGCAAAACCTGTCGGCGATGTTCTTCGTCTTCCATGTCGATGAAATCGACGACGACGATTCCACCCAGATTGCGCAGTCGCAGCTGGCGCGGAAGGATCGCGGCGGCTTCGAGATTCGCGCGAAACACCGTGTCCTCGAGGTTGGTCGCGCCGACGAAGCCACCGGTATTGACGTCGACCGTCGTCATTGCTTCGGTCTGTTCGATGATCAGATAGCCGCCACAACGCAAGCTCACGCGGCCGTGCAGCGCGCGCTCGATTTCATCTTCGATGCCGAAGCGATCGAACATCGCGACGGGATCGTCGTACAACTGCACACGCTCGACGTACTCCGGCAAAAACTGATCGACAAAGTCGCGGACGCGCTGATACGTGTCCAGTTCGTCGATCTTCACCGCCTTCAGATCCGGCCCGGTGAAGTCGCGGATCACCCGCGTGTGCAGCGGCAACTCCTGATAGACCATCGCGGGTGTCGCGCACGTGCGTGCGCGCTCGTCGACGCGTTGCCAGACCCGCTGCAGTATCGAGACGTCGGCATCGAGCAGCCTGTCCGCGACGCCTTCGGCCGCGGTGCGAATGATGAAGCCGGTGGTGGCGTCGCATTGCGCGGCACCGCGCGCCACTTCGGTCGTCAGGCGCAGTC
>CAYUMA010000301.1:0-4833 GCA_964445675.1 uncultured Pseudomonadales bacterium
GCGCTTCTTGCCCGGCAACAATGCGGATAAGTAGTCGACGAGCGCGTACGGATACGGCGCGTCGACCATAAAATAGGAGCGCGTGTAGCTGAAGACGACCGACAACTCGTCCTCGTCGCAGATCAGCGTGTCGACGTAAAGCTTGCCGTCGTCGTCGACGAGGATCGGCAACACCAGCGGCCATACCGCGCCGAAGTAGCGCAAACACCCGACCAGATACGCGCCTTTGTTGCGGTAAAAGACGGATTTCAGGATTTCGACGTCGAGCCCGGCCGATTGGCGTATTTCGGGGCGCGCTTCGGGCAACGAACGCAGAATGTTCGCAACATCGCGCTCGAGGTTCTGCCAGGGCAGTGCGAACTCGATGTCGCGCAGCACCTGCGCGACTGTCGCGACGATGTCGTGGTGCATCGAGTAGGACCGAAAGATCGGCTCCGCCGGCCGGATCGGTGGCTCATCGAACTCGCTCCAGATGAAGGACTGGGTCTCGTCGACGCGTTTGTCGAGGCTCATGCGGCGGTGGATCGAGTTGAAAAAGGTCTCGGCGAGTTCGAAGTCGGGAAGGTCCGCGATCAGCTTGGCGTACCCACCTTTGACCGCACGCGACAATGCCGGTGACAGCGCGCTCGCGCCGAGGCGCGTGCCGATCGCATCTTCGAGCTGCGCGATGTAGACCTTGTAGATCTCGATCCGCTGGGCACTGGCGCGCTGCCCCGCAATCCAGTCCGCGTGCTCGAAGCGCGATTTCGCAGCGTGCGTGATGCGACGGAAGTGTTCTCGGTAGACGCGGAAGCTTTCGCGGATCAGCAGCGCGATGTCGCTCGCTTCGACGGGGTCGATCGCGGTACTCACATCGCGCGCTTCGGTGCTCATTGGCCGAGGCGAGACAGCGATCCCGCGAGTATCGAAAACACCATGAAGCTGATCAGAATCACGTACGGCAGCTGGCCGTTGACGCCGCCGCGCCCTTCGAGGCGGCGCAGTTGGGCGTCGACTTGCCCTGGAAATTCGCTGCGAGCACGGTCGATCTGCTGGCGCGTCCAACGGTAGTAGATGCCGTTGGCATTGAGCGGGAGCCACACAAAACCGAATGCGCCGACGCCGATCGCGAGCAACGGTCGGCCGCTGCCCGGCAGCACGCTATCGACCGCGGTGGCGATGAACGCGGCCAGGTAAGGGATGCCGAAGACGATCAACGCGAACCGGTATTGCTTGCGATACAGCAGCCAGAAAAGGCCTACGACGAACACGGGCCAGTGCCACGAAATCGGCGCATAGCCGCGCACATCGGCGCGGCGGAAGTAGCTTAAGTAGAACTCCTGATTGGGTTCGCCGATGACCGCGCGATACAACTCGTCCGGCGGTGTTTCAGCCGGGGTCACGACCCTCTCGGAATCTCGTTGAACGGCACGTTCTTGTCGACGCGGATGTCGCTCGGCAGTCCCAGCACCCGCTCGGCAATAATGTTGCGCAGAATCTCGTCGGTGCCGCCGGCAATCCGGTAACCCGGCGCGCCAAGGAAGTTCCGTTGGAACGCGAGATCACCAGGCACTTTTTTCGCATCCATCAGGATGCCGCCCATATCCATCAGGTCCATACCGAATGAACCGATATCCTGTTGTTTCTTCGCGCTGACGACTTTCGTGATGGAGTTTTCCGGACCCGGCGTCGCGCCGCGCGACAACGCGCTGATGACGCGATAGTTCGTAAAACGCAGCCCGCTCGACTGGCAATACCAGTCTGCGAGCTTTTCGCGCACAGCCTGGTTGCGGATCGCGGCGACGCCATCGAGCTTCACGTTGTTCGCGAGATCGAACGCCGCTTCGAAGTCGGCGCCGCCGGCATTGCCGACAGCGAGCCGCTCGTTCATCAATGTGGTCAACGACACCTGCCAGCCCTGGCCGACGGCGCCGAGGCGCTGCGCGTCGGGGATGCGAACATCGGTGAAATACACCTCGTTGAAATTCGCGCCACCGGAAATCTGTTTGATCGGTTTGACCGTGATCCCGGGCGAATGCATGTTCAGGAAAAAGAACGTCAGGCCTTTGTGCTTCGGTACGGTCGCGTCCGAGCGCGTCACGAGAATGCCGTAGTCGGAGTAGTGCGCACCGGATGTCCAGATCTTCTGCCCGTTGATGACCCACTCATCGCCGACCCGCTCGGCTTTCGTCCGCAGCGCCGCAAGATCGGAGCCGCCGGCCGGCTCGCTGAAGAGCTGGCACCAGATGTGTTCCCCCGACGCCATGCGCGGCAACAGTTCGCGTTTCTGCTGCTCGGCCGCAAACGCGATCATCGTGGGTCCGCACATGCCGAGTCCGATTGCGAACGGGCCGACGGGCACGTCGTAACGCGCCTCTTCCTGGTTCCAGATGATCAGCTGCATCGGCGTCGCGTCGCGACCGCCGTATTCCTTCGGCCAGTTGAGGCAGGCACAACCGTTTTCGTATTTCAGCTTCTGCCATGCCTGCGCGCGGGTGAGATACGCCGCCTCGGTCTCGTCGCGCGGTTCCGATTCGCTCTTCAGCTGCGCGTGCGCATTGAGAAACGCGCGCGCCTCGGCGCGGAACTGGCCTTCTTCGGATGTGTCGTTGAAATCCATCGTGTGCTCCTATATCAGGCTGCGGTGTTCTGGCTGGCTTCGACCGCGCTGATCAGGCGGTCTTTCCAGCGCGGCAGACTGCCCAGGTTCACCGACAGCAATTTCGCGCGGCGATAGTACATGTGGCAATCGAACTCCCATGTGAAGCCCATGCCGCCGTGCGTCTGAATGTTCTCTTTGGCCGACTCGTGAAATGCTTCTGTCGCACTGACCCGCGCGGTCGCGGCGGCGATCGGGAGTTCGTCGGCGTCGGTCGATAACGCCCACGCGCCGTAGTAGCAGTTCGAGTGCGCCAGCGTGTTGGCGATATACATGTCGGCGAGCTTGTGTTTGATGGCCTGGAACGATGCGATCGGCCGGCCGAACGCGAAGCGACCCAACGCGTACTGCTTCGCCATGTTCAACGCCGCTTGGGCGCCGCCGACCTGTTCGAACGAAAAAAGCACCGCGGCACGATCGAACAGGCGCTGGGTTTGGCCCCAACCCTTACCTTCCTTGCCGAGCAATTCCGCCGGTGCATCATTGAAGCGGATCGATGCGTGCGAGCGGGTCGGATCCAGCGTCGCAATCACCTGCCGCTTCACGCCGCTGCCATTGAGATCGACGATGTACATCGACGCGTGTTTTTTGTCCTCCTTCGCGAGCACGATCGCGAAGTCGGCGACGTCGCCGTCGGGCACCGGCAACTTGGTGCCTTTGATGCTGCCTTTTTTGGCCCTGGTCTTCAGGCTCTGCGCCGGTTCGCCTGCGCCTTCCGCGATTGCGAAGGTGCCGATCCACTCGCCTGAGGCGAGCTTCGGCAGGTAGCGACCTTTTTGTTTGGCGGTGCCGAACGCGAGCAGCGCTTCTGTCGCCAGATACACGCTCGAGGAGAACGGCGTCGGCGCGAGACTGCGGCCGAGTTCTTCAGCGATCACACACAGCTCGAGGTACCCCAGGCCAATGCCGCCGTATTCCTCCGGGATTGCCGTTGCGGTCCAGCCGAGATCGATCATGCCGCGCCACAGTTGCGCGTCGTTGGGCTGATCGCCGTCCAGCACGCGGCGCACCGCGGCTGGCGGACACTTGTCGTTCAGATACGACTGCGCCTGCTCGCGCAGCAAGTTCTGCTCTTCGGAAAACTCGAAATTCATGGAGGGGTCCTATGGGCTGGCGCCGGCCGATCGGGCCGGAAAGGGCAGTGATTCAATCGTATTCACATTGCGCTGGCAAGGCGGCGGGTCACGTCAGCATGCCGAGCGCACCGCCATCGATCCGGATGTTCTGGCCGTGGATTGCGTCAGCGCGCGGGCTTGCGAGAAACGCCACCAGATCCGCGACCTCCTCGCGACGCACGATGCGCCGAATTGGAATGTCGGCCGCGACGCGCGGTTCGATCTCGGCCCACGTTTCACCCCAACCGTTGCGGCGGCCCTGCTCGAGATAACTCGCTTCGACCTCGGCCGTATGGATGAGCCCCGGCGAGACCAGGTTCACCGTGATGCCGGTGCCGGCGACCTCCTGCGCAAGGCTGATCGTCAGCGTCGCCAGCGCGCCCTTCGCGGCGTAGTAGTGCGGCATTCGCGCAGCGGGGCGGGTTGATCCGACAGTACCGAGGTTGATGACGCGGCCCCAACCGCGGCTGCGCATCGACGGCAACAATGCCCGGATCAACCGCTGCGCCGATAGTACGTTCTTCTGGTACATGTCAAGCCACGCGGCTTCGTCGGTATCGTCCCAACGGCCGCGCCCGGCGGTGCCGTAGTTGTTGATCAGAATATCGATGGGTCCCGCAGCGGCGGCGCAACCCGCGATGAGTGCCCGGCTGCCGGCTTCGGTCGTGATGTCGCCGTGGACCGCGATGCCGGCGCCGATCGTCGCGCGCGAACCTTCGGCTTCGTCACGGGTGAAGCCGTGGATCAGTACCGTTGCGCCCTCGTCGAGCAGACGCGCGGCGATGACCGCCCCGGTGCCGCGATGGCTGCCGGTGACCAGCGCGGTTTTGCCTGACAGTTGTAGTTCCATGGCCGGTAAATTAGTCGATGGGTCGCGTCGATGCCATCGCGCGCGGACCGCCGGCTCGGCTTACATCTTCGTCACGTCGCGGCAGAAGTCGCTTTGCTAGTCTGCCCCCTGTTACGCAGAAAACAGAAAAGAAAAATGCAGGGGATGAAGACGTGGTAACCCGAACTGTAATCGCCGCCGTGTTGGTATCGATGGCTGTAGCGGCGAGCGCGGTTGCTGTGAACATTCTG
>CAYUMA010000302.1:0-2153 GCA_964445675.1 uncultured Pseudomonadales bacterium
TCATACACCGCTTGCGGGCCGACGCTGCACATGTACTCGATCGCGTCCTGGTCGCCGATGTAGTCCGACCCTTTGACGGTGTCGTACATATGCCAGCGCCAATCGTCGTCGGGATCGTCGCTGGCGATCGCGCACGTGATGCCGCCCTGCGCGGACACCGTGTGCGATCGCGTCGGGAATACTTTCGAGATGACGGCCGTCTTCAGCCCGGACTGCGCGAGTTGTAGCGCGGCGCGCATGCCCGCGCCGCCGCCGCCGACAATCACGGCATCAAATTCCATTTTGCGGACATTTGTCCTGGGGATGCTCGGCACGTCACGCTCTCCAGAAAATCTGCAGCGCCCACAGCACGTAGATGAACAACGCGCCCACGACACCGAACTGATAGATGATGCGAACGACCGTCGCGCGCGCGCCGAAGTAGTGGCGGCGGATGTAGTCGGTGCCCACCGTCCACATGCCGATCCACGCGTGCGCCGCAATCGCCAATATCGCGAGCGTCGAGAACATCTGCATCGGCAGCGCCCCGAAGAAGCGGTGCAGCGTGTCGAAGTCGACCGCAGGATTGGCGAGGAAGAATCCGGTCAGGCACAACACGTACAGCGCGATCACGACCGCAGTGACGCGCTGCACGACGAAGTCCGACAGGCCGCTGCGACCAAAACTCGTGACGTTGGTTACCATATCCACAGCCCCGCCAGAACGATCAGCACGGCCGAAATTCCAAACGTCACCTGCGATGCGAGCAACCCGCCTTCGATCGTGTCGCCGATGTCGAAGTCGAGCAGCAGGTGTCTGATGCCGGCGACGAAGTGAAAAATCAGCGTCGCGACAATCACCGTCAGCACCACTTTTGGCAATGGCAACACAAGCAATGCGCGAGCGTGATCGAGACCTTGTGCGGACGTTAGCGACAGATCGAGCAGATACAGCAGGAATGCGACGCCTCCGAACAGCACGACGCCGGTGATCCGATGCGTGATCGACGCAATCGCGGCCAAGGGATAGTTGAATGTCGTCAATGCGAGGTTGACCGGACGATCCGTCTTCATGCCTGCGACCACTGTTGGAAAAGTACCCGATTTCGGAGTTTGCCCAGGCTCGAAGAACGTGCGGCGGCGAACCTGGCGATGCGGGATCGAATCATAGTCGATGGGTCGCCGACGGACAACGCAATCACCTCGAATGCCGCGTCGCGAGCCGCTTCATTGACATCGAACTGCGTGGATCTATAGTCTGCCGACTCGCCTTTTTCCCCTTCGACAAGGAGCCATCCCATGGCGGACAAGACTGCGCGCCTGTCTATCGACGGCGTCGCGAAACCGATCGAGCTGCCGGTATTGAAAGGTACGGTCGGCCCCGATGTGATCGACATCGCCCAGCTCGCCGCCGCAGGCTTGTTTACCTACGATCCCGGATTTGTGTCGACTGCGTCGTGCGAATCGGCGATCACGTACATCGACGGCGACGCCGGCGTATTGCTGTATCGCGGTTACCCGATCGAACAGCTCGCCGAAGACTCCGACCATCTCGAAGTATGTTATCTGCTGTTGAACGGCGAACTGCCCACTGCGGCACAGAAGGCCACGTTCAAACGCACGATCACGCACCACACGATGGTCCACGAACAATTGAGCGACCTCTTCAGCGGTTTTCGGCGCGACTCGCATCCGATGGCGATCCTTTGCGGCGTCACCGGCGCGTTGGCCGCGTTCTACCACGACTCGCTCGACATCGATAACCCCGATCACCGCAAAGTCACCGCGCACCGCTTGATTGCGAAGATGCCGACGCTGGCGGCGATGAGCTACAAATACTCGAAGGGCCAGCCCTTCATGTATCCGCGCAACGATCTCGCCTACGCGGAGAATTTCCTGCACATGATGTTCGGCACACCGTGCGAGGAGTACGAGGTCAATCCGGTCATCGCGAAGGCGATGGATCGCATATTTCTGCTGCACGCCGACCACGAACAAAACGCGTCGACCTCGACGGTGCGGATGGCGGGATCCACCGGCGCCAATCCGTTCGCGTGCATCGCCGCGGGAATCGCGGCGCTGTGGGGTCCGGCACACGGCGGCGCCAACGAAGCTGTGCTCAGCATGCTCAACGAAATCGGCAGCGTGAAGAACATCGACAAGTTCGTGAAGCGC
>CAYUMA010000303.1:0-2600 GCA_964445675.1 uncultured Pseudomonadales bacterium
GAGCTTCTCGCTGCCGAATTTCTTCTTCCACGTGACGCTGACGTACGCGCTGTTGCGCCAAGGCGGCGTCGAACTCGGGAAGATGGACTACCTCGGCGCACCGTGAACTCGGCTCTCTCCACGAACGACGGCAGCGGCGAAGGCTAGGTACTAGACCGTATAGCTTCGTTTGCGGCGGCGCCATTCAATCAGGCGAGAGCCCAGGCGCAGGTTGAGCAATGAACAAGCGGGCTGATCTCGACGCCGTATTAGTTGCTGACGAAACGGATCGAGCAAAGTTGCCGGAACCGAATACGGGACAGCCGTATCGAATTCTCGCCGCGATCGACTTTCGCGAAACCGCCGGTTCAGAGGTCAACGACGAAATCGTCAGACGTGCTGCGCAGCTGGCCACATTGATGGGCGGCGAACTACACGTTGCGACGACACTTTCCGCATTCCCGTGCGAGGCAGATCCGTGTCGAGTCGGGCGATACCTGCCGGCGCTGCGAGTCAAGGCGCGCAATCGTCGTCGCTGCGCCATCCGCCAGATGCTGCGCACATTGCAGCTCGAAGCCGCGGGGATTCACGTAGGAGAGGGCCCGCGGCGTGACGCGATCAACGCACTCGCGGCAGACCTGCGGGCATCCGTCACCGTCGCCGCAGGATTGGCGGGAAACGACCGTCCGGAGTTTCTGGTCGGCGGCGCAACGCAACGTGTCTGCGGTGCGCGCTCGAACACCCTGGCCGCTTGAGCGACTGCGTACGTGGAGGTGGCAGATCGGTAGCGTGCAGTACGTTGGAGCGATCGGCTGGCATGAAGGCGCTTGGCGATCTCGCCTCAAGGAAATACCAAGACGCGCCGCGCCTCAGTAGGTAGGATGCCGCCCGATAGATCCGGGCCATAAAGCGCCTCGTACGTGTACCACTTGTGTACCAGCGAGGCCGACCGAGGATCTAAGCGCTTGATGCTTTTGAGGATGGTGCCGAGGAGAGGACTTGAACCTCCACGGGGTTTCCCCCACTGGCACCTGAAGCCAGCGCGTCTACCAATTTCACCACCCCGGCGAGTAGCGGGTGGCGACTCTACGCACCGACTTGTGGGATGTCAACGTGACCGAGAAACGCAGGCGCGGCAATAAAACCATTGGCCCCGCGAAGGGTAAGCCGGGTGCTGCAGCGGAGATTTTGCTGACGCCGAGCAGCGTCATCGAGGTGCTGCGCGCCCATCGCAAGCCGATGCGCTGGCCGGAAATTCGCGCGCTGGTCGGCGTGCACCAAGGCGCCGATGTCGATCAGTTGCGACGCATCCTGCGCGGCCTGTGTCATGCCGGAGACCTGCACCTCGATGCGCGCGGCGCGTATCAACTGGCGGCGCTGCAGACGTCGGTCGACGGCGTCGTGAAGCGGGGCGATCGCGGGCGCCTCGAACTGCTGACGGACGCCGGCTCGATGCCGCTGCGATTGACGCGCGACTCGCGGTTGCGCGTCGGCGATTCGGTGCAGGCTCGGGTCGTGGAGGATCAGGCTGTCGTTTCCGCCGTGACGGCGCGTTCCACGGAACCGGTCATCGGACGTGCGATGGCCGGCACGCGCGGGTGGTACGTCGTTGCCGAAGGCGATTTCCGCGGGCGCGTGTATCTCGTGGCGAACGGCCATGGCGCCGCGGCGGACGGCGACACGGTCGCGGTCGAAGTGATTGGCGAAGAGAGCTTCGGGCTCACCGGCCGCGTCGTCGATGTGATCGCGCCGCGCGACGATCTGCACGCCGCATCGATCACGCTGCTGCGCGCGCACGGCGTGCCCGTCGAATGGCCGGTCGAGGTCGACGAGGCGGTGCGCGGTTTGCCGGGTCGCGTTGACCCGACGCTGCACGGCGACCGCGAAGACGTCACCGACATTCCACTCGTAACGATCGACGGCGAGGACGCGCGTGACTTCGACGACGCGGTGTTCTGCCGGCCGCGGCCGAAGGGGGGCGGTTGGCGGCTCGTCGTCGCGATCGCGGACGTGGGCCATTACGTTGCGCTCGGTTCGGCGCTCGACATCGAAGCACGCGAGCGCGGCAACTCGGTGTATCTGCCGGATCAGGTCGTGCCGATGCTGCCTGAAGCGTTGTCGAACGGCCTGTGCTCGCTGCGGCCGCAGGAACATCGGCTGTGTCTGGTGTGCGACATGCAGGTGTCGCCGGTCGGCAAGATCACCAGTTATCGCTTCTATCGCGCGTTGATGTTTTCGCGCGCGCGCCTGACGTACACGCAGGTCGCGGCGTTCATCGAAGCCGGCTATCGGGGACTCGATGGCGAGGTGGCCGATTCGCTGACCGCGCTGCATCACGCGTACAAAGCGTTGCTCGCGGCGCGCGAAGAACGCGGCGCGCTCGACTTCGATGCGCCCGAGCAGAAGCTCATTCTCGAGAACGGGTTGCTCGAGCGGATCGAACCGGTCGTGCGCAACGATGCGCACCGGCTGATCGAAGAAGCGATGATCTCGGCGAATGTCTGCGCGGCGCGCTTCCTCGAAAAGCACGAGGCGCTTGCGTTGTATCGGATCCACGAAGGTCCGACGCCCGAAAAGTTCGAGCTGTTGCGCTCGCTGCTTGCACACGCCGGTATCCGGCT
>CAYUMA010000304.1:0-1621 GCA_964445675.1 uncultured Pseudomonadales bacterium
ACCCGGTCGATTGCGTTGCGCGCTTGCGGACTGGCGGGATTGAGCCCCAGTTCCCGCAGCAGCATCAGTGTTTCCATCTGCGGGCTACCTTCACTTGGGGCGTTCCGTCCTAAGTACAATTTTCGCATGAGTGGGCACCGAATCACCCCTCTAGGTATTCGTTAGTGCTTGTCATTTCAACGGCCAGTGCCGTATACTGTACATATGAACAGTATGCGGTTGAGCCAATGAAAAAACAGGATGTCGGCACAGTTGAGACATTGATCGAGGAGATCCTCGAAGTCTGCGGAAACATACAGGCCGCCGAGTATCGGCTGCTCGAACTGGTCCGCAGGCTCGATGAGTATCGCGGCTGGTCGCAGTTCGGCATGCAGAGCTGCGCACACTGGCTGAACCATCGCTGCGGGATCGATCTGGTCACCGCCAGGGAAAAGGTGCGGGTCGCGCATGCGCTGCCGAAGCTGCCGTTGATCGATGCCGCGTTCCGGGACGGCGGGTTGAGTTATTCGAAGGTGCGGGCGATTACGCGGGTCGCGACCTCGGAGTCAGAGGCGGAGTTGCTCGATGCCGCGGTGGCGACGACCGCTGCTCATGTCGAACAGATGGTGAAGCGATATCGGCAAGCGGAACGGTTGCAGGAATCAAAGGCAGCGTTTGCGTCGTATCGGCATCGCGAGTTCTCCTGCCACTACGAGGACGACGGTTCGTTGGTGTTCACCGGGCGGCTACCCGCCGAAGTCGGCGCGATGCTCGTACAGGCGCTCGATCGTGGGACTGAATGGCTGATGCGCGGTGAACGGATTGCCGATGTGCCTCTTACTGCGCGACGCGCCGATGCGCTCGCGGTGCTCGCCGAACGGTTTCTGGATCGCTCTCCTGAAGCGGACGAAGGACTCAACACCGCGGATCGTTTTCAAGTCGTGGTCCACGCTTCCGCGGAATCGTTGCCGGAATACGGTGAGGTGAATCCGAATGACCCGCCGCAGGTCGAGGATGGACCTGTGCTTGCAACCGAAACGGTGCGCCGGATCGCCTGCGACTGTGCCGTGGTGCCGATGCTTACGACAACACACGGCGAACCGCTGAATGTGGGGCGCAAAACGCGGACGATTCCTTCTGCGATCCGCCGCGCATTGAAACGCCGGGACCACGGCTGTCGCTTTCCCGGTTGTGTGAACACGCGATTCGTCGACGGTCATCACATCAGGCACTGGGCCGACGGCGGACACACCGACCTCGACAACCTCGTGCTGCTGTGCCGCCATCACCATCGGCTGCTACATGAAGGGGGCTACTACGTCGTCAGAGATGGATGCGAATTCATCTTCTGTCGCGGCGACGGAGAGCTGATTCGGCATGCCGCATGATTGAGCTCAACTAATTTGCGGCGGCCGAGGTTCCCACGCTGCGCGCACGCAGATCGTCTTCCAGCGCTTGGGCGTCGTCGACCGAGACGCCTAGAGATTCGCGCAGCCGCGTGAGGAGCGCGCGTTCCTTCTGCGATATCCCGTCGCCCCCAAGCGCTTCCGTCAGCGCCGCCTCGTAGACCTGCAGCTTGCGGTACGCGAGATACTCGGGCGTATTCGTTGTCTGCGGCATCGCGCGGTTTGCGACGCGTTCG
>CAYUMA010000305.1:0-1616 GCA_964445675.1 uncultured Pseudomonadales bacterium
CGACGAGGCGCGCGCGCTGCTCGAGGAAGGGCAGGCCCTCGCAAACACGATCGGGAATCCGCGCACCCATCTGAACCTGGCGATGGTCTATGGTCGGGCCCTCGGCGCTGCCGGCGACGTGGCAGGGTTTCTCGAGTTTGCGATCAAGAACCAACGTGCGGCACTCGATATCGATGACGTTGCGGTGCAAGCAAATGCTTGGGCGTACCTCACCGTCGCACTGGGTCACGCTGCGCGATTTCCGGAGGCGCTTCAGATCGCGGAGGAAGGGCTGGCGCGATTTCCGCGCCACATTCCGTTCGAGGAATGGATGGTTGGCATCAGCCCCCATGGCCGGTTCTCATTCTGGCGTGGCACATGCCTGGCCTGGATGGGTCGTCTACCCGAGGCGCTCGAAGAGTTCGGCCGCTGCCGGAGTCTCGCTGTCGAGGACGGCACCCCAGAGGTGGCAGGTTACGCTCTCTACTGCGTTGCTGAAGCCTACTATCACGCCAACAATTCGGAGCTGGCGCTCGCGAGCGCCCATAAGCTCGCGAAGATCAGCCGCTCCTTGGGCGACCCTCCGGGTGTGGTCGCGCAAATGCACCTCGCCTTCGTTTACGCACACCTTGCTGCCGGGCGACCTGGCGATGCGATCGCGCCGGCGCGTGCCGCTCTCGACCTCCACCGCCGCGTAGACAAGGCGCAGGGTGGAATGTCCGCAACTCTCCTGGCTGAGGCACTACTGCAGGCCGGTGATCTGCCGGCCGCCCAGCCCGCCGCCGAGGAGGCGATCGCGCTCGGCCGGCGTCTGTTGCGCGGCACTTACGAAGCGGTCGCCCACGGTGTGATGGCTCGTGTCCTCCTGCGTCGCAATGGCTCCGCCGCCCGTGACGGTGTGGAGGCCGCACTCGCCACCGCAGCTGCACTGATCGAACGCTGCGGTGCACGCACACTGACGCCGGCACTGTGTGAATGGCGCGCTGAGCTCGCCACTGTGCTTGGCGATGGCGTGACCCGAAAAAAACTGCTCCACGAGGCCCAGCGTTGCTACCAAGAGATCGGCGCGCCGCTACAAGTCGAGCGCATCACGCATGAGCTCGCGTTGTGATGGGCCGCGCCGCCCTGATCATCTTGACGACGTCGTGCGCGCACGCTGCCGAATACCCGCCGATGCTCGCGCCGCGCGACCTGGGTGCCGAACCCGTCGCGACGGACCCGCCGACGGCGCGCGGCTGGACACGCTCGGGTGCAGGCGCCGGATGGAGATCATCAGGACGATCCTGCTGCACCGAGTGCGCCGATGAGCTGGATGGAAAGACTCAAGCGGGTATTCGCGATCGATCTGTCAATCTGCCCGGACTGCGGCGGTCGGCTGCGCGTCATCGCCGATGTCACCTGTCCGGACGTCATTGAAAGAATCTGAACGGCCGTCGCACGGCACGTCGCCCGACAACAGGCGCCGCCGGAATTCAGCATGATCAGCAGTATGGCGCCGGCTCACTGAAACTCCGCAACGTCTGAAGTAGGCGGACTCGTTCGAAGATCAGCGACTTCCGGATCAGCTCCAGCGCGTGTGCGCGTGCGGCCATGACACCCGTCAGTCGTTCGCGTCATTCCACATCTCAACCGAATTC
>CAYUMA010000306.1:0-2259 GCA_964445675.1 uncultured Pseudomonadales bacterium
CGAAGAGTTGACCGGTCGGACGTGGGAACTCGAACGCGCGCTGGCGCAGGTCCGCGACAAGGCGATGCGTGACGATTTGACCGCGCTCTACAATCGCCGCCAGCTGATGGAATACCTGTATCGGCAGAAGGCGTTGGCCGATCGAGGGACGCTCGCGTTTGCGCTGTGTTACGTAGACCTGGATCACTTCAAGCGCGTCAACGATCTTTTTGGCCACCAGCGGGGTGACGAAGTGCTCAAGGCATTCGCCGATATCGCCCGCAAGGTGGTGCGAGAGGAGGATTTCGTCGCCCGTATCGGCGGCGAGGAGTTCGTGCTCGTGTTGACCAATGCGAATCTGGCGGATGCAGTGCAGGTCTCAAATCGCCTTCGCCGCCAAACCCAGTTGATGATGATCGATCCGAAGGCGCCCGACTTCGCGGTCACCGCATCGGTCGGGGTCGCCGCGTATCGTGCCCGCGAAGCGGTCGAACAACTGATGAGTCGCGCGGACACCGCGATGTACGCGGCCAAGACCCAGGGCCGCAATCGTGTCGTAGTAGCCCCGGAAACTGAGACGCGCGCCATATCACCTGCGGCTGGCAGGTGACCGTCGCCCCCCCGATCAGTTAGTCTTTCTCAGCCCCCCAACGGCGCCGCATCCAGCGCGCCGAAGCCGGAGAAGAAGGACGTGGACCGGCGATCGCACGCGCGACAACCCATCTCAATCGGTGCCCTGGTACATCCGCAGAAAGGACGGTCGTGGCTGTGTACGATCCGTGACTTCTGTCAGGACGGCATGCTGCTCATGGGGACCGGTGGCACACGATCGCTCGCGGCCACGGGCGCGGAGCCGCGGCCCGGTGACCCGTTGAATCTGCATTTTTCCGTTCCAACGCCGACTGGCGAGCAGCATTTCCGAATGCAGGCGCAGATCTCGCGCGTGCTGGATTCGGGCAACGCGATGGGAATTCGTTTTGCATCGCCGCTGCAACCGAAAGCATTCGGCGTTCTCATGGATTTCGCGGTTGCCTCCGGCATGGTTGCCACCAGCGCGGCCGATCTCGCGAAGGGTCGCAACGCGCCGGACGAGCCGGCAAAACCGGCGGAGTCGGTCGGCGATATTCCCGAGACATTTCTGCGCGATCGGCGGATTCGAGATCGAGATGCCAAGACCCTTAAGGATCAGCTGCGTCGCATCGCGATGCCGGCTCTCGACCGCCTGGCGACTCTGTTTTTCGACAAATGCGATCGTGATTTGCTGGTTAAGGCGCGTGATGCCGGTACCAACGCCGTCCAGATGATGTATTTCGAAGGTCTGGATCAGCTCGAAAAACAACGTGAGACGATCACCACGCGGTTCTCGCGCGCGGCGCTGACGCAGATCGAGCAGGTGTCGGAACTGGAAGCCGTGTTGGACAAACGCCGGCGCCGCGAAACGGGGAGCAGCACGAAGCTCTCACTCGTCGACACCGCTGAGTTCGAAGAATGGCTCGCGGTCGCCGAAGTGATCTCGAAGACGGAGAACCGCTTCTCCGACAGTCTGTTCGAGATCCGCGCCCGACTCGGAATGATTGCGAAGCCGTGGGGACACAAGGACGTCGTGCCGATCGGACCGGCCGCGCTGACGTGGGCATTTGCGGATGCGCTCGCGGGTTTGGAAGTGCGGCGCCAGGTGCGCCAGGACATCTACAAGGAATTCGAGATCTCGCTGAATTCGGCACTCGCCGGTTTGTATCCCGCGATCGGCAAGATGCTGGAAGACAGTCACCTCTTTCCGTCGCTCGACGAATTGCGCGACAGCGTGAAGCGATCGACGCGGCGTGCCGCGCCGAAGCCGCGTCCGGCACCGTCGCAGAACTATCAGGAACTGGAAGCGCCGGTTCGCGAAGCGGCGATGGCGGCCGATGGTATCTCGATGGCTCCGCGCGCCACCTACAACCCGTTCGTGAATCGGGAAGGTGGAACTGCGGAGGTGTACAAGGCGGCCCGGGAGCTGTTGAACCTCGGCCGTCGCGCGCGTCGCGCGCAGGGAACGGCCGACGATGTCGAGTTCGCGCCATCCACTGCATCCGCGGATCAACGCTACGACCCCAACGATATTCTGAAGGCAATTTCGCAGATCGAAGACCAACTCGGCAACGCGCCGGTCAGCGACAGGCGCTTGAAGCCTCGTCTGATGGAAGTGTTGAAGCAGCAACACGGCGGCAGGAAGGCGTTCGGCGAAGAGCTCTACGACACGTTGGACGTGATGGAGAATCTGGTCGATTCGATCGGGCA
>CAYUMA010000307.1:0-12097 GCA_964445675.1 uncultured Pseudomonadales bacterium
CTGGCCGAGCTTTTTCGCACCGATTCACGAGAGTCACGTCGTCGCAGTGCGCGACGCGACCTACGGCATGGTGCGCGTCGAGACGCGCTGCGCGCGCTGCGATAGCCACCAGGGTCATGTTTTCCCCGACGGCCCGCCGCCGACGCGGCTGCGCTACTGCATCAACTCGGTGTCGCTCGAATTCGTCGCCAACGGTACGCCGCTGCGCGATCCGCTGCGGCGCGGGGACCATACGCAGCTGCAGTGATCGCAGCCTCCAGATGAAAATTGCGATCGCGGTTCACGGCGACGCGACGAATAGTGAGGCGCCTCGAAGTGCGCTGCGTTTTGCGCGCGCGGTGCTCGCGAACGGCCACGAAATCCATCGCGTCTTCTTCTACCACGCCGGCGTCAACCTCGCGAACGCGCTGACCGTGATACCGCAAGACGAACCCGATGCCGGCCGCGATTGGGCGGCGTTCGCGTCGGAGCATAGGATCGAACTTGCTGTTTGTGTCGCCGCTGCGCTGCGGCGCGGCGTCCTGAGTGAAGCCGAGTCGCAACGCTACGAGCGTCCGGCATCGAATCTGCGAGAGCCTTACCAGATCGTCGGACTCGGTCAACTGATCGAAGCCGCGATCGAAGCCGATCGATTCGTCACATTCTGCGCATGACGCCGCGCCGCATTCTGTTTCTGGTCGCGCACGCGCCGCAGCGCGGCGCATTGGCGTTTGAAATGCTCGATGCCTTGCTGGTGGGCGCGGTATTCGATCAGCGCGTCTCGGTACTCTTCGTCGGCGACGGGGTCTATCAGCTGTTCGATCCAGGGCATGCAGATCGCAATGTCGCGCGCGGCTATCGCGCGTTGCCGACCTACGACGTGAACGACGTCTATGTCGACAAGGGGGCGTTGCGCGAACGCGGCCTGGACGCCGATGGGCTCGTGCTTCCGGCGCGACCGCTGACACGCCACGGCGTGCGCGAGCTGATCGCAACGCAAGACGTCGTCGTGCCAGACTGATGGCGACGTTGCATCTGATCAATGCATCGTCGCGCGCAAGCCCCGCGCTGACGAATTGCTTGTACGCCGCGAAAGCCGGCGACACCGTCTTGCTGATTGAGAATGGCGTGTTCTGTGCGGTGGCCGCGACATTCGACGCAATCGCACGCAAGCCGGCAGCGCTGAACTGGTGCGCATTACACGAAGACGTCCGCTCGCGCGGGATCGAGTCGCGACTGGCGGACTCGATCGCCATCGTCGACGCTCGCGCCTTCGTGGATCTGGTTGTCTCCCATCAGCCGGTCGTCAGCTGGAGCTGACATGGAAGCGGGTCTCGACAAAGAGGGGTATCTGCTCGATCTCGATCGCTGGAGCGCGACGGTCGCGGCGGAACTCGCGCTGCGCGAAGGCGTTGCGCTGACCGCAGATCACTGGGTCATCATCAACCTCCTGCGCGAGTTCTACGCCCAGACCGGTGTGTCGCTGTCGATGCGCCCGCTGGTGAAGCTGGTGACGGCGCGCCTTGGTGCCGCAAAGGGCAACAGCATCTATCTGCTGTCGCTGTTTCCCGGAAATCCCGCGAAGCTCGCGGCTAAGATCGCCGGACTGCCGCGACCCACGAACTGTCTCTAGCGTTTGCTCAGCCGTTGCCGCAGCGCAACCACACGACCGATGATCAACGTGGTGGGCCCGTGGATTTCCTCGGTCAGCACCTGCTGCGCCAGAGTCCCAACGGTGCCTTCGATCACTTGCTGATCCGGCAGCGTGCCGCGCGCGATCAACGCGGCCGGCATCGTGGGGTCGGTGCCGTGCGCGATCAGTTCGCGACAGATTTCGGGCAGCCCGCGCAGACCCATGTAAATGACGACGGTCTGATCGGGCTTCGCAAGTTCCGGCCAATCGAGGTTCACGCGATCGCCCGTCAGATTGCCGGTGACAAAACGCACCGAGTGCGCCCAATCCCGATGGGTCAACGGAATGTTGGCGTAGCTCGCGCAACCAAGCGCCGCGGTCACGCCGGGCACCACCTCGAACGGTATGCCCTGCTCCGCCAGCGTTTCGATTTCCTCGCCGCCGCGGCCGAAAATGAACGGATCGCCCCCCTTCAAGCGCACGACGCGATCACCGGCGCGCGCAGCTTCGATCAGCAACGCGTTGATCGACTCCTGCCGCACCGCGTGAAACGCGCGGCGTTTACCGACGTAGACTCGCCGCGAATCGCGCCGCGACATCGCCACGACGTCCGGCGAAACGAGGTTGTCGTAAAAAACGACATCGGCGCGCTCGAGACATTGCAGCGCCTTCAGCGTCAGCAGTCCCGGGTCGCCGGGTCCGGCGCCGACCAGCGACACAAAACCCAGAGCGCGTTGATCCCAACGTTGCAAGCGCTGCTCGATCAGCGCATCGGCGACATCGGTCTTGCCGTCGTACATTGCGTTTGCGGCGGGTCCGTCGAGCACGTCGTCCCAGAATCGCCGTCGCGACGCGACGTCCGCGATCTCGGCCGCGACGCGCGAGCGCCAACGCTCGAGCACATCGGCGGCCATCCCCAGACGCGAAGGCAACCGCGCCTCCAGCAGCGATCGAACGCGGCGCGCGAGCGTCGGAGATCGACCGCCGGTCGACACCGCGATCACGACCGGGTCGCGTTTGACGATCGACCCGAAGATTACCGACGACAATGCCGCGTCATCGACGGTATTGATGAGTACGCCACGCTCCTCCGCTGCCGCATGAACAGCGCGATTGACCGCGCGATCATTCGTCGCGGCAATCACCAGCATCGCGCCCGCGACATCGGTCGGTTCGAATCGTCGCTGCAGAATGTCGCCGCGTCCCGCGCACAGGGCGCGGACATCGGGATCGATGTCGGGAGCAACGACGGTGACGGTCGCGCCGGCGTCGAACAGCAATTCGAGCCGCCGCCGCGCAACCTCGCCTGCGCCGACCACCAGACACCGGCGGTTGCGGACATCGACGAACAGTGGCAGGTAGTCCATCTGGCTCAGTCGCGCAGGTCGAGCGCCGTCGCGCCTCCCATGTAAGGACGCAACGCGTCGGGAATGTGCACGCGCCCTTCGCCGTCCTGATAGTTCTCCATGACCGCGACGAGCGTGCGTCCGACCGCAAGTCCGGATCCGTTCAGCGTATGTACGTAGTCCGGCTTCTTGGTCTGCGGATTGCGATAACGCGCCTGCAGTCGACGCGCCTGGAAATCCAGGTAATTGCTGCAAGACGAAATTTCGCGATAGCGCTGCTGGCCGGGTAGCCACACTTCCAGGTCGATCGTCTTGGCCGCGGCAAAACCGATGTCGCCGGCGCACAGCACCATCGCGCGATACGGCAACTCGAGCCGCTGCAGAACCGCTTCGGCGTGCGACGTCAGCTCGTCGAGTGCCTGCCAACTCAGCTCAGGGGCGACGATCTGAACGATCTCGACCTTTTCGAATTGATGCTGGCGGATCATCCCGCGTGTGTCGCGTCCATAGCTGCCCGCCTCGCTGCGAAAGCACGGCGTGTGGCAGACGTGGCGAACCGGCAGCTCCGCGGCGTCCAGAATTCGGTCCCTGAACAGATTGGTAACCGGAATTTCGGCAGTAGCGACCAGATATAACCCATCCTCGCCATCGAGTCGGAATTGATCCTGCGCAAACTTCGGCAACTGCCCGGTCCCGTATAGCGCCTGGCTCTTGACCAGATACGGCACATACACCTCTTCGTAGCCATGCTCGGTGACATGGAGATCGAGCATGAATTGCGTCAGCGCACGCTGCAGCCGCGCAAGCTGGCCGCGAATGACCACGAATCGCGCGCCGCTGAGCTGTGCTGCGGCCTCGAAATCGAGCGCGCCGGCCGCGCCGAGATCCACGTGATCCCGCGGCGCAAAGTTGAATTCGGCCGGTTCGTGCCACGTCCGCAGCACGACGTTGGATTTTTCGTCGGCGCCATTCGGCACGCTGGCGTCGGGGACGTTCGGAATGGACAAAAACAGATCGTCGAGTTGTGCTTGCGCAACTTCGTATCCGGCCTTCGCGGTGTCCAGCCGCGCCCCGAGATCAGCGACTTCCGCCAACAGCGGCGCAATGTCGCGTCCTGCAGCTTTGGCTTGTCCGATCGATTTGGATTTTGTGTTGCGCTCGTTCTGCAGACTCTCGGACTCGAGTTGTAGTGCCTTGCGACGTCCCTCGAGTTCGAGAAATTGCGTCACGTCGAATTGATAGCCGCGCCTGGCCAATGCCGCGCGTACGGACTGGGGGTCCTGGCGAATGATCTTTGGATCGAGCATCTTGGACTCTGGTGGATGAACGCTCAGTCAACTCGCGGCGACGTCGCGGATCGGGCGCGCCATACTAGGGGACGACCCGGCGCCGCTCAATACGACGCGCAGCGCTCAGCCATGGCCCGCCATCCAGCTGCGTGCCAACAGAATCGTTCCGATGCCAAGCAGCGTCATCAGCAGCGATCCGATGACGTGCGCGCCGATACCCAACGCGGCCCACAGATACTCGCCGCGCAACAACAACGTCGTCGTCTCTCCGGAAAACGCCGAGAACGTGGTGAGGCCACCGAGAAATCCCGTGGTGATGAAGAGCCGCGTCTCGGGCGCGACGCTGTCGATGTGTTCGAAGTAGCCGATCGCAAGGCCGATGAGATATCCGCCAATCAAGTTCGCCGCCAGCGTGCCGAGCGCCAGTGTCGGCAACACCGAATTCAGCACGACACCGAGCCACCAACGCAGCCAGGCGCCGAGCGTCGCACCAACGCCAACGCTAACAAATCCAAGTAACCCCATTGCGATTCCCCGTCATGCCGATTTGTCAGGTGAACGCGTGGCTGATCTGAGCCGCTCGAGGTGCTCGGCAATTCGCTGCTCCAGACCGCGCGGCGCCGGGTGGTAATAGATCGTGGGCGCCATTTCATCTGGGAAATACGTTTCTCCGGCAGCGAACGCGTCCGCCTCGTCGTGCGCGTAGCGGTAGTTTTCGCTGTAACCCAGTTCCTTCATCAACCGCGTCGGTGCATTGCGAAAACGCAGCGGCACGTCGTACGAAGGTCCCGCTGCGACGTCGGCGCGTGCGGCCGAGAACGCCGTATACGTCGCGTTGCTTTTCGGCACACACGCCAGATAGAGCACCGCCTGCGCCAGCGCGAGTTCACCTTCGGGCGACCCGAGACGCAAGTACGCGTCCCACGCGGCCAGCGCGATCTGCAGCCCGCGCGGGTCGGCGTTGCCAATGTCCTCGCTTGCCATTCTGACGACGCGGCGCGCGATGTAGACGGGATCGCAGCCGCCATCGAGCATCCGACACAACCAGTACAGCGCGGCATCCGGTGCACTGCCACGAACCGCTTTGTGCAACGCCGATATCTGTTCGTAGAAGACGTCGCCGCGTTTATCGAAGCGCCGTTGCCGCGCGCCGATGACGTCGGCAACGCTGACTGCGTTGATCCGTTTGTCGGCGCCGATCAATTGCGAAGCAATTTCCAGCACATTGAGCAGGCGTCGCGCGTCGCCGTCGGCGCTCGCCAACAACAACGCTCTGGCGTCGTCGGCGAGCGTCACACCGTCGACTTCCAAGCCGCGTTCCCGATCACGCAGCGCGCGCTCGAGCACTCGATCGAGATCCGTTTCTTCGAGCCTTTTCAGCACGTAAACGCGTACACGGGACAACAGCGCACCGATCACTTCGAACGACGGATTTTCCGTCGTTGCACCGATGAACACGACAGTGCCTGCTTCGACGTGAGGCAGGAACGCATCCTGCTGGGCTTTGTTGAATCGATGCACTTCGTCGACGAACAGCACGGTGATGCGTCCGTGCGCGAGCGTTTGCCGCGCTTGCTCGATTGCAGTGCGAATTTCTTTGACGCCGGATAACACGGCCGAGATGCTGATCCAGTCGGCGCCGGCGCTGTCCGCGAGCAGGCGCGCGAGCGTCGTCTTGCCGGTACCCGGCGGCCCCCACAGCAGCATCGAGTGAATCCGGCCGCGCTGCGCGAGTTGCGCGAGGGGTCGAGCGGCGCCCAACAGGTGCTCCTGGCCGACGAACTCCTGGAGGCTGAGCGGCCGCATGCGCGCCGCGAGCGGCTCACTATGCGGGGTTGGGTGCGCCATCGCCGATCAGATCTGCATCCGGCGGGATCGCAAACTCGAACTCATCCGGCAGCGGCGCGCCGTTGACTTCGAGGTTATGAAAATTGACATCGGTGAGTTGACCCAACGAATCGACGATTTCGATCTGTGTCAGCGTCTTTGCGTTGAACATCATGCGGATCTGCGTATACAGCGCGTCCGGATCTTTCGGAACTAGTACGAACTCGGTGATTCCATCGGCCGCCGTTTCGGTCACCGCGAACTGCGCGTCGATCTCGCTCGCGGTGCCGAGCAGCACCAGCGCCGGCGTTCCGGTCAACGCAGCTGCCAGCGGCTTGACTTGCACCTGTTGCAGATCCGGGTCGTACACGTAGAGACGATCCGCCACGGTGACGATCGTCTGTTCATACGGACTGCGCATCACCCACTTGAACTGGCGCGGACGCGCGACGCGCAGATAGCCCTCCGACGATTGAACGAGCTCACGTTGTGGGCCGAGTACGGTTTGCGTGAATTCGGCCTTCAGGTGCTGAATGGGCACGAGCAGCGCCGCGAGTCGCGCCGCGGCGGTGTCCCCGGCGGTGGTGTCTGCAGCGGCAGAAAATGCGATCGCGAACTGCAGCAGCACGGCCCACGCGGCCGCTTGTCGCCGCGCACTAGTCACGCCGCGGCACCAACACTTCGCGCGAGCCGTTTGTGTTCATGCTGCTGACGACGCCGGCCGCTTCCATCGCTTCGACGAGCCTCGCCGCGCGGTTGTAGCCGATCCGCAACTTGCGTTGCACTGCCGAAATGGATGCGCGGCGGGTTTCGAAGACGAACGCAACGGCCTCGTCGTAGAGCGCGTCCTCGTGTTCGGCAGAACCAGGGTCACCGCCGGCCTCCGCGCCCAACTCGCCAAATTCGGCATCGTCGGTCAACACATCCGCCAAATAGTCCGGGCCACCGCGGGTCTTGAGATTCTTGACGACGCGATGCACCTCTTCGTCGGATACAAACGCGCCGTGCACGCGCGTGGCGAGCGCAGTACCGGGCGGCAGGTAGAGCATGTCGCCGTGTCCCAACAGTTGTTCGGCGCCGCCCTGATCCATGATCGTGCGCGAATCGATTTTCGACGACACCTGAAAACTGATGCGTGCCGGGATGTTCGCCTTGATCAATCCGGTAATCACATCAACTGAGGGCCGCTGCGTCGCGAGCACGAGGTGAATCCCCGCCGCGCGAGCTTTCTGCGCGATTCGCGCGATCAATTGCTCCACCTTCTTGCCGACGATCATCATCATGTCGGCGAACTCATCGATGACCACGACGATGTACGGCAGGTGCAACAAGTCGGGTGCCTCGACGCCGGATTCCGCCGGCCACAGCGGATCCTTGACGCCGCCGGCTTCGATGCGCCTGTTGTAACCTGCGAGATTGCGAACGCCGAGCGCGGACATCAATCGATAACGCCGATCCATTTCCGCGACGCACCACCGCAGCGCCTGAGCCGCTTCCTTCATGTCGGTCACAACCGGCGTCAGCAGATGCGGAATCCCTTCGTAGACCGACAGTTCGAGCATCTTCGGGTCGACGAGGATCAGGCGCACCTGCTCCGGTGTCGCCTTGTACAGAATGCTCAGCAGCATCGCATTCACGCCGACCGATTTTCCCGAACCGGTGGTTCCGGCGACCAGCAGGTGCGGCATCTTCGTAATGTCGGCGACGACGGGTTCGCCCGCGATGTCCTTGCCGAGCGCGAGCGTCAACGGCGATTTCGACGCCTGGTAGACTTCAGAGGTGACGAGTTCTTTGAGGCGCACGACGCTGCGCTTCTCATTCGGAATCTCGATGCCAACGACGGATTTGCCGGGGATGACCTCGACGATTCGAACACTGATGACGGCCAGAGACCGCGCCAGATCCTTGACGAGGCCGCTGATCCGACTGACCTTGAGCCCCGGCGCGGGTTGGATTTCGAACCGCGTCACAACGGGTCCCGGGAGCACCGAGACGACCTCCGCGTCGATGCCGAAATCCTTCAGCTTCAGCTCCAGCAACCGCGACATGCCCTCGAGCGATGCGCCGGAGAATTCCGCGCTGTGCGCTTCCTCAGCATCGTCGAGCAGCGAGAATTCGGGCAATTCGGCCGAGCTGTTGATCTCGAATAGCGGTTGCTGGCGCGGTTTTGTGGCAGGACGCTCGACGGGTGGCGGCGGCGCCTGGATTTCGGGCGGCTTCTTGGCCGCGCGGCGACGCTGACTCGTTTCCAGCGCAACCTCGCGGCGACTGCTCGACACGGCCGCCGCCTCACGTCGTTCACGGCGTTCGACGAAGCGGTCGTGCCAGTAGTCGACGAACAACATCGTGCGCACCGTCAGTCCGTGGATTGCGCGGCCGGTCGCCTCGGCAAGGCGCAGCCACGAGAAACCGATCGCGGTCTGCGCACCGGTGAACAGTCCGACGAGCGCCAGCAACGACAGCCCCACCCAATTGAACAGCGGCATTCCGATGTGGACGAGCCAGCTGCCGATGATCCCGCCCGGTCCCGCGGGGAGCCCCAGCGTTGAGCCTATGTGCAGGCGCGCCAGCACCGCGCCGCACAACATCCCGATCAACCAACCGGCGAGGCGCAGCGACGCCATCGGCCAGTCCCACTCAACGAGGCGCCACATGCGTAGACCGCCGAACACGCACGCGACCGGCACGCAGTAGCCGATGACGCCGACGAGCGTGAGCAGAATGTCCGCCACCCACGCACCGCTACGCCCAACGACGTTTGTTACCGGCAGTCCGGTGCCGCGCAACGACCACGCGGGATCCATCGGTGAATAGGTGACCAGCGCGAGCAGTGTGAACAGCGCCAACGCAAACAGCCCGATCAAGCCGACCTCTTTGAGGGGCGCGCTCGAGGACATCGACCGAACAGTACTCACGTGAGGCACCGCAATAGGTTCGGCGCGAATATACATCTAACGTCATTGCCGTACAAATTTCTCATTCATTTCAGAACGTTACTCTCACTTCTTAGAACAGATTTAGAAACTGCCTTTAGTTCGATTAGCCATCGCGTATCATGGGCCGCTTTTTTCCGCACGGAGCAACGCATGCGACCCGACAAGAAGATCATCACCGACGAAGTCTGGGACGACCAACGCGTTCGTGGGTTCTTGACGGCGCGCTCACCGCAAGGCGGCGACGACCCGGACTTCGTGTTGCTCGTGAACGCCTATCGAGGCATGCGGGTCGATGATTTTTCGCGGTTCATCCGCTTCTATCTCGAAGAGAAGCACGACTTGAATGCGCGCGATGAACTCGGTCAGAGCTTCGTCGAATTCATCGCGCGTCATCGCCACGGGCGCGCATTCGTCGAAGTCATGCTCGCAGCCGGCGCCGCCCCGGCCGCCGGAGCTCAACATGAGTAGCCCGGCGCACCACCGCCTGATCATCCTCGGCTCCGGTCCGGGGGGATACACTGCGGCGCTCTACGCAGCGCGTGCGAATCTGGCGCCGCTATTGATTACCGGCATCGAAATCGGCGGTCAATTGACGACGACCACCGACGTCGACAACTGGCCCGGCGACGCAGCGGGCGTGCAGGGCCCGGAATTGATGCAGCGCATGCAGCGGCACGTCGAACGGTTCCAGGTGAAGAGCGTTCACGATCACGTCCACACGGTGCGCCTCGACGCGCACCCGTTCGAACTCGTTGGCGACTCAGGGCTCTTTTCGTGCGACGCGTTGATCATCGCAACGGGCGCGACCGCGAAATATCTCGGACTTGCGTCCGAACAGGCGTTCATGGGTAAGGGCGTTTCCGCGTGCGCGACCTGCGACGGATTTTTCTACCGCGGTCAGGACGTTGCGGTCATCGGCGGCGGTAATACCGCGGTCGAAGAAGCCCTATACCTCGCGAATATCGCCCGGCACGTCACGCTCGTGCATCGTCGCGATTCACTGCGCGCGGAAAAAATCATGCAGGATCGGCTGTTCGAAAAAGCGGCGGAAGGCAAGATCGAACTGGTGTGGAACCACCAGCTCGAGGAGGTCGTCGGCGACGAACGCGGCGTAACGGGCGCGCGGCTCGCGAGCACCAACGGCAACGGTCACCGCGAGATCGCACTGTCTGGTGTGTTCATTGCAATCGGCCACACACCGAACACTGGAATCTTCGACGGCCAGCTCGATATGGAGGGCGGCTACATTCGCGTCGCGACCGGGCTCAACGGCAACGCGACCGCGACGAGCGTGCCGGGCGTTTTTGCGGCCGGTGACGTCGCCGACCATGTCTATCGGCAGGCCATCACCTCGGCAGGTTTTGGCTGCATGGCTGCTCTGGATTCGGAGCGTTATCTGGATGCGCTCGCGAAGCAGAGGCCCACAGCCACCGCCTGATTGTCATGCACCGACCCGTGGTCCTGCGCGCCGGAGACCTCTCGTTCCCTGCACCCGAACAGGCGCGCTCGGATGGTCTTCTCGCGATCGGCGGCGACCTGACACCGCAGCGTCTGCTCACCGCGTACGCGCAAGGGATCTTTCCGTGGTTCAACGACGAACGCGGCCCGATATTGTGGTGGTCGCCCGATCCGCGCGCAGTCATCACACCAGACTCGGTCAAGGTTTCACGCAGCTTGCGCAAACGCCTCACGCGTGGCGATCTGCGGGTCACATTCGACCGGGTCTTCATGGACGTGGTCGCCGGTTGCGCGGCGCCTCGCGATTCCGCGCCCGGGACCTGGATTACGCCATCGATGCGCGCCGCGTATGGTGAGTTGCATCGCCTCGGTTACGCACACTCGGCCGAGACCTGGCGCGGGGATGAGTTGGTCGGCGGCCTTTACGGCGTCTCGCTCGGCCGGATGTTCTTCGGCGAGTCGATGTTTATGCGTGTCGCGGATGCGTCCAAGGTCGCACTCGTCCGGCTGGCGACGCACCTGTCCGATTGGAACTTCGAATTGATCGACTGTCAGATCATGAATCCGCATCTGCGTTCGCTTGGCGCGGTCGATTTGCCGCGTCGCGAATTCCTCGCGCGGCTGCGCAATAATTCGATCAACGAGACGCGCGTTGGTATCTGGCAATTCGATGAAGGATGAACTTGCGAACAAACAGTACTTCCTGACGCCGCCGCATCCGTGCAGCTACCTGGAGCATCGAACCGCGCGGACGTTGTTTCTCGACCCGCGTCAGATCATCAACGGGCCACTCTACGGTGACCTCACGCGCGCGGGTTTCCGGCGCAGCGGGGGCAACTTGTATCGGCCGTACTGCGACGGCTGCAAGGCCTGCGTGCCGGTGCGTGTTCCGGTCGCGGATTTCCGATGGTCGCGACGATTCCGCCGGATCCAGCTCGCCAACTCGGACGTCGTCGTCACCATCCGCGAGCCGGTTTTTTCCGACCGGTACTACGACCTCTACGCGCGCTACATCAGCACCCGTCACGCCGACGGCGACATGCACCCACCGAACGTCGATCAATTTCGTTCGTTCATGCTCAGCAGTTGGGCCAACTCGGCGTTTCTCGTCCTCGAGGAGCGCGATCGACTGCTGGCTGTCGCCGTCACGGACACACTCCCCGACGGGCTTTCGGCGATCTACACGTTCTTCGAGCCGACCCTGAGCAAGCGCAGTCTAGGCGTGTTCGCAATTCTCGCGCAGATCGAACATTGCCTGCGCAATGACATGACGTATCTGTACCTCGGGTACTGGGTCCGCGACAGTGCAAAGATGGCGTACAAGATCGACTATCGCCCCATCGAACTATTGGTCAGGGACCGTTGGGTCCGACTGGGCTGAACCAACCGCAGCATTTTGCCTTTCGGTAGCGCTTCCGGCAGAATGCGCGACGCTTTTGTGATGCGCGGAGTTTATGGCGAAGGAAGAGCAGATCGAAATGGAGGGTACGATCGTCGATACCCTACCCAACACGATGTTTCGCGTGAAACTCGACAACGAGCACGTCGTCACCGCCCACATCTCCGGAAAGATGCGCAAGAATTACATCAGACTGATCACGGGTGACCGGGTGAAAGTCGAACTCACAC
>CAYUMA010000308.1:0-1572 GCA_964445675.1 uncultured Pseudomonadales bacterium
GGCGAAAGCGTTGCAGCAGCGCTATGGCAGCCGGGGCATGACGGCCTGTGCGCTGCATCCCGGCACGTTGATCACGACCGATATCGGCCGCAATTCGAAGGTCGTCGGCGCGCTGATCAAGCTCGTGAGTCCGTTCACGAAAAACCCGTCGCAAGGCGCGGCGACGACCGTCTATGCCACGGTGCACGAACCCGCGGCGGATCTGGCGGGCGCGTACCTGCAGGATTGTCGCGTGGTCGAGTGCAGCGCCGAGGCCAACGATCGGGCGGTGGCGCAGCGGTTGTGGCAATTGAGCGACGAGTGGGTCAGCCGCGCCGGCGCGCTGCCGGATTGGCCATGATGCAGACGCCGTCAGGAAAAAAGCGCGCGCGCGCACTCGGCATCCGGTTTTCAGGCCAACCCGGTGCGTTGAACGCAATTACCGACGTGGCCGGCGTCGAAGTCGGCTACACGACGCTGATCGAGGGATCGGGCAAGCGCGTCGTCGGTCGCGGCCCGGTCCGCACCGGCGTGACGGCGTTGCTGCAGCGCGGTCGCGCCAGCGCTGCATCGTCAGTGTTCGCCGGCTATTTCAGCCTGAACGGCAACGGCGAGCTGACGGGTTGCCATTGGGTCGAAGAAGCGGGGCGTTGTGACGGTCCGATCTGCATCACGAATACGCACTCCTGCGGCACCGTGCGCGATGCAACGATCAAATGGCTCGTCAAGGGCGCGGGCGGGTCGGACCAGTGGTGGCTGCCCGTCGTCGGCGAAACGTTCGACGGTTACCTGAACGACATCAACGGCTTCCACGTCCGCGACGAACACGTGTTCGCGGCGCTCGACGGCGCGCGCGGCGGCGCGATCGAAGAGGGCAGCGTCGGCGGCGGCACCGGGATGATCTGTTACGGCTTCAAGGGCGGCTCCGGCACCGCTTCGCGCGTCGTCGAATTTGCGCGCCGGCCTTACGTCGTGGGCGCGTTCGTGCAGTCGAACTTCGGCCGCCGCGAGCAGCTGACGATCGCGGGCGTGCCCGTCGGCGCGAAGCTTGCAGATTGGCAGCCGGATCCGCGCAACCGCGAAGCCGGTTCGGTGATCGCGATCGTCGGCACCGATGCGCCGCTGGCCGCGCATCAGCTCAAACGCCTGGCGCGGCGCGTCGGCCTCGGGATCGGCCGCGGCGGGTCGATCGCCGGCCACGGCTCGGGCGATATATTCCTGGCGTTTTCGACCGCCAACGCGGATGCGCTGCACGACAGTGAACGCCTCGCGCATCTCGAGTTCATCCCCGACGCACAGTTGAGTCCGTTCTTCGAGGCGGTCATCCAGGCGGTCGACGAAGCCGTGCTCAACAGCCTCGTCGCGAACGAGACGATGCACGGGTGCGACGATCACGTCGTGCACGCGCTGCCGCACGACCGCGTCGTTGCTCTTTTGCGGACCGCGGGAGCGCTGCGCTAGGACGTGATGGCCGGATCCGGAGTGTTCGCGCCGTGAGCGTGCGCGACACTGCCCCGTCGGACGGTGCCAGGCGTTGCAGAACGTGCAGATAGTGCCAGGCGTTGCAGAACGTGCAGGAGTTGGGGCGATGAT
>CAYUMA010000309.1:0-24896 GCA_964445675.1 uncultured Pseudomonadales bacterium
CCGCTGCGCGACCTCACTCAGCAGGACAAATTCGCTGCGCAGAGTGTCTTTCAGCACCGAGTAACGACTGCGCAAGTACGCCGTCAACGTCGACACGCGCGCAGCTGGCCAGGATCTGTGGCCCAGCCGCTCATGGTGCGCGTCGTAAGCGCTCATCAGCGCCTCGCTCAGGCGCTCGTTTGCGGTCACCACAACTGCGTCGACGCAGTGTCTCAACACCACATCATCGAGCTCGAGCAATGGTCTTGCTTGCATCGTGTCGATCGCGTCAAACGAGGCATATTGTAGGGAGGCGTCGGCACCGTGCCAAACCAAACTGTTGCGGCTACAATGCGCCGCGCTCCGATCTGCAGATCACCTCTTCGCCTTCCCCGTATGAACAAGTCCGAAGTTGCTTCGACATCACGACCCGGGAAAGTGGGTTTCGTTAGCCTGGGCTGTCCCAAGGCCCTTGTTGATTCAGAGCGAATCCTGACGCAGTTGAAGATCGAGGGCTACGAGACGTCAGCGAGCTACGCGGATGCAGACGTCGTCGTTGTGAACACGTGCGGGTTCATCGACAGCGCCGTCGCCGAGTCGCTGGAAGCAATTGGCGAGGCGCTTGCCGAGAATGGACGCGTCATTGTCACCGGCTGCCTTGGGGCGCGCGCGAATCTCATTCGCCAGGCGTATCCCAACGTACTGTCGATCACGGGGCCCGCAGCATACGAATCCGTCGTGCAAGCAGTGCACGACGCGGTTCCCCAGACCGCGCCCAATCCATTCGTTGATCTGGTCCCCGGCATGGGTGTCCGGCTGACCCCAAGACACTACGCCTATCTCAAGATCTCGGAGGGCTGCAATCACAAGTGCTCGTTCTGCATCATTCCGTCGTTGCGCGGCAAACTGCGCTCGCGACGGATCGGAGAAGTCCTCGACGAGGCCGCGGGGCTCGCGCGATCCGGCGTCAAGGAATTGCTCGTGATATCGCAGGACACCAGCGCCTACGGTCTCGACTTGAAATATCGCACCGACTTCTGGGGTGGGCGTCCGCTGCGCAGCGACATGATCGCGCTGTGCGAACAGCTGGGCCGTGTCGTGCCGTGGGTACGGTTGCACTACGTCTACCCGTACCCGCATGTCGATGATTTATTGCCGTTGATGGCGGACGGACTCGTGCTGCCGTATCTCGATGTGCCGATGCAGCATGGTGTCCCGCGGATTCTCAAGTTGATGCGCAGACCCGCGGCTGCCGATCGCACGCTCGAACGTATCACGTCATGGCGCGAGAGTTGCCCGGATTTGACGATTCGTTCGACCTTTATCGTCGGCTTCCCTGGCGAAACGGACGCTGAATTCGAGGCGCTGCTGCGATTTCTATCCGACGCAAATCTCGATCGCGTGGGTTGTTTTGCGTATTCGGATGTCGACGGCGCGGCTGCAAACGATCTTCCGGATCCGATTCCGGAGGAAATCAAACAAGAGCGACTCGCGCGTCTGATGGAGCATCAGGCCGCGATCAGTACGCAGCGCCTTGCGACCAAAGTGGGGAAGGTGATGCCGGTGCTCATCGATGCTGTCGACGCCGACGGTGCGGTGGGACGCTCGAGAGGGGATGCGCCGGAAATAGACGGGTGTGTTTATGTCGATTCGGTCGCCTGCGCCCCCGGGGATCTGATCGAAGTCGTCATCGACGAGGCGGATACGCACGACCTGTATGCAACGGTCGCCGCAGCTCGATAGTTTGATATTCTTGGATTGACGTACGAGGCAGGAGAGTCGGGGTGTGGTATCTCATTGAGGATTTTTTCGATCAGAGCTGGGTTGTGAAGCTCTTCATCGGATGGGGCTGGTTGTCGATCGCGATCATGCTCGCATCGATCGCGGAGCCGTTTCTACGCGGGGGCTGATCGCAGATGTGGCTCTCCTCACTGACGAAGCGACAGCGCGAGTCCTTGCTCGGATTGGCGCACAACGTCGTGGTATCCGACGGTCTGTTGGATCCGAACGAAGAAGTCATGCTCGATGAGTTCAAGCGAGAAATGGAGCTGAGCCCAAAGACCGAGTCTCAGTACGTCGAACTGGCCGGCGTGGACCAGGTGTTCAACTCACGTCGCGCCCGTGCAATCGCGTTGCTGAATCTCCTGCGATTGTCCTATGTCGACGGTGCATTCGAGATCGAAGAGGAGTGTGTCTTGAAGGAGGTCAGCCGTGCGTTCGGCCTGCAAGACGCGGAATTCCGGCTGATGGATAACTGGGTACGCCGTCTCGTCGCGCTCGAAGAAGAGGCTCGCAGTTTTATGTAGCCGTGTGGACGAGCGCTTCAGCGAGAGCGATCTCCACAGATTGCAGCCGAGCTTCGATTTCGTCGCGATCGAGCTGGATCGGAGAGCCGGTCCGAAAGCGTATTCCGCATCGAAACTCTCCCTGCGACGTGAAGCGGCAATGATGGGCGGCGCCAATGATTCCATCAAGGCGCGAGCCTTTGTACATCAACGCGATGAACAACGGTTTGTTGATGGGAAGCGGCCTTCGCAGCACGACTGTAGCGCCACCCTGATTGAAATCGATGACGTCCCCGTGATGCGTGCCAAAGCGATATTGCACGGAGATGGATGCTTTCATGTCCGCGACGAGAAAGCGCTCCAGATAACGACGTTCGGGACATCGGGACATGATCGCGGATGCTAAGCGAAGGCCGGTTTTTTGGCTGTGACGACTGCCACAGATCAAGGCTCGTCGATCAGTATGTCCTTGGCCCGATTGAGCAGCGCGGCCAAATAGGTCGAGCCGCCGCGATCGGGGTGGAGGCGTTGGATGAGCCGCCGATGGGCGGCGACGATTTCGTCCCGGCCCGCGCCGGCCTCAAGACCCAGTGCCTCGAGCGCCTCGCGCCGATCCATCGTGGGTGTGGACGGGTCGCCCCTGCGGTCAGCGCGCCAATCAGGGTAGTGGTGATCGAGGTATGCCTCCAGAAGATGCTGCGAGTCGTAGTCGTGCACGTCACTGATGAGTGTGACGAGCTCTGCAAAGCTGAGTTCGCTCAAAAATCGACTTTTGTGGCGACCCTGCTTGATCTCTCCGTCCATATGTCCCGACGCGTGATGCAAAGTCATCCGGAAGAATGAACTCTCTGTCGACGTGGTGGCGTTGCCGGAAGCTGCGTGCGGCCGTGGCCCGGAAGCAGGGGCATTGGATGCGCCGCCGTGCAATGAGCGTAGCCAGCGCGCCAGCCGTGCTCCGCCGCCGATCCACCGCGTCAACCCGAGGATCGCCGCCAGCGCAGTGACGATCCAGTTGAGCCTGCCCGTCAGCGTGAGCGCAATAACTGCGATGACGAGCAACGCAACCCCAATCGTCATCACGGTCTGGCGCGTACTCAAACCGGTGCGGATCCAGAGCGATCGCAACAGGACCATAAGTGCTGCGAGTGCGAGCACTCCGACCACGATTCCGAGGATCATGACGGTCCGAGTTGAACGAGCAGGGCCCGCGCTTGCGCGTTGTGCGCAGAGCAGTCCTCGAGCGCGGCGCGACCGCCGGTCGTGTATTGGGCGATCGCTCCGAGCAGACGCCTCAGTTCGTCCGGACTGTTGCTGTCGAAGGGTGCGTGTGCGCCACGCGTCATGGCCGCGATGCTCTTGAAGATGCGGGTTGCACGGCGTTCGCCGCGCTCCTGGAACACGAACACCGGCAGCTGGCGGATCGCGAGTTGTCCTGCGCGCTCCATTACTTCGCGTTCGTCCTCTTCGAAACAATCGCCGATGAACACGAGCGCGCGCATTGGATGGCGTGACGCTTCCTGGGTCGCATGGTCGAACAGGCGACCGATCTGCGTCCTGCCGCCGCGACAACTGACCATGCTCATGTCACGCCCGAGCCGTGCGGCCTCGGTGGTCCACGATGTGGCGACGAATTCGTCGAGGCCGCGGTAGTAGCACAGCTGAATCGCAATGTTGCCGAGCCTTGCTGCTTCGTTGAACAGTTCGGCGTGCAGTTCGCAAGCGAGATCCCAGGTCGCCTGACGACTGGCAGTTGCATCGAGCGCGAACAACAATCGATGAGTCATTCGCACGCTGGGGAGCTTTGTGCGCGCGGCGTCGGACAGAAATTGAGCCACCGAATGCTTCGTGCTCGGCATGCCGAGACGTCCGACGTCGCTCCGGGAGGGGCGTCTCACTCGCGACTTCTCTTTATAGGTTGTGGCAACGCTCTTATCATGCCACGGTTGTGCAACGCTGGAATTCGGTATGGAAACCGCAGACGTCGAGCGGTGGTTGGAGCAGCTTCGCGTTGAACATCGCGACCTCGACGAGGTCATCAAGTACATGATTGAAACTAAGCACACCGATTCGATGCGCATCCAACGTTTGAAAAAACGCAAACTCAGACTCAAGGACATGATTGCGAAGCTCGAGAGCGAACTGATACCGGACCTGGACGCGTAGATGCACGGTCTCGAAGATCGGATGCTGACGGTCGCGATTTCTTCGCGCGCGTTGTTCGATCTCGAGGAGTCGAACCGGGTCTACATCGACCAGGGACTGGAGGCGTATCGCCAGTATCAGATCGCGCACGAAGACGAGCCGCTCGAGCCAGGTGAGGCGTATCCATTTGTTAGAAAGTTACTGAACATCAATAACTTACTAAATAGATCTCGAGTGGAAGTCATTCTCCTTTCGCGCAACTCTGCAGATACGGGACTGCGCATCTTCAATTCGATCAAGGCCCACGAACTCAGGATCACACGAGCCGCCTTCTGTGGCGGCGAACGGCCTTATCGATACGTCCAGGCATTCGGGTGCGATCTGTTCTTGTCGACCGATGCGGACGACGTCGCGCACGCATTGGAACACCAGGTCGCGGCGGCGACGCTGTTGGCTTCGCGTTCGCCCGGCAATCCGGCCGCAGAACTTCGCATCGCGTTTGATGGTGATTCGGTGCTCTTCTCTGACGAGGCAGATGAGGTGTTCCGGCGCGATGGTCTCGAAGCATTCGCCGCGACGGAGCAGGCGGCCGCAGAAAGTCCATTGGCAGGCGGGCCGTTCAAGAACTTCCTGAGTGGATTGCATCGGTTGCAGTCGGAGTTCGACAGTCACGAGTGTCCGATCCGAACCGCACTCGTCACTGCACGCGCCGCGCCGGCACACGAGCGCGTGATTCGCACACTGCGCGCCTGGGATGTGCGCCTCGACGAATGTCTATTTCTCGGAGGCGCCGACAAGACTCAATTTCTGCGCGCGTTCGGCGCGGACGTATTCTTCGACGATCAGCCGCAGAACTGCGAACGCGCGTTGGGTCACGTCGCGTCCGGACACGTGCCGAGCGCGCACAACTCATAAGTACGGAATTGCTCCAACATGAAACTCCAACAACTCAGGTATATCTGGGAAGTCGCGCATCACGATCTGAACGTCTCCGCGACCGCACAGAGTCTGTACACGTCCCAGCCCGGGATTTCCAAACAGATACGACTGCTCGAGGATGAACTCGGCGTCGAGGTGTTTTCGCGCAGCGGAAAGCACCTGACACGGATCACACCGGCCGGCGAAGTCATCATTCGCATGGCCGGAGAAATACTCAGGCAAGTGGAAACGATCAAGCACGCCGCACAAGAGTTCAGCAACGAACGCAAAGGTAGCCTCGCAATCGCCACGACGCATACACAAGCGCGGTACGCGCTACCCGACGTCATTCGAAAATTCCGGACCGAGTATCCGGATGTGATCCTGCATATGAATCAGGGGACGCCATCGCAAATCGCCGAGATGGCTGCGGACGGGACCGTTGACCTCGGCATCGCAACCGAAGGGGTGGACCTGTTCGGCGACCTCGTGCTGATGCCGTGCTACGAATGGAATAGGGCCGTCGTGGTTCCGCAGGGGCATCCACTGATCGACGTGAAGCCGTTGACGCTCGAGGCGGTCGCCGCAGAGCCGATCGTCACGTACGTGTTCGGGTTCACCGGGCGATCCAAACTCGACGCCGCATTTGTTGAGCGCGACCTCGCGCCGCATGTCGTCTTTACCGCGACCGACGCCGATGTCATCAAGACCTATGTGCGCCTCGGTCTGGGCATCGGAATCGTTGCGGCGATGGCCTATGACCCAATCCAGGACGCCGACCTCGTGGCGCTGGATGCGAGCCATCTCTTCCGACCCAGCGTGACCTACATCGCGTGTCGGAAAGGCTCGTTCATGCGCAGATTCATGTTCGAGTTCATCGAACTGTTCGCGCCGCACCTGACGCGCGAGGTTGTCGAGCGATCGCTGGCATGCACGAACCGAGTGCAGCGCGAAACGATGTTCGAGGGGATCAAGCTCCCCGTACGCTGACGGCTAGAGGTAATCCAGGTCCGGATTTGCTTCGAGTAGCAGCTGGGCGTCATCGGCCTGCGACGACGCGGCGAGAATCTCTTTCGCAAACTTTAAGAACACTGTGTAAGTGGTTGTCTTTGCATCGGATTCAACGACGAAAAATGGTGCGCGATCGATCTTTAGCTCCGCGGCGAGTTGCATTCCCTCCGATTCGGCGTCGCGCTCATCGGCAATCACCACGCGGTCGATCGATGGCCAATGGTTGCCGGCGCTCAAGCGTTCTTCGACGTCGCGGCATTTGCCACAGGGTTGTCCGTTCGCCAGGATTTTCTTGACGAAGGTGATCTTACGGCGGGTCATGATACGGCGTCAGCGCGGACCAACTATCCGACGAACTTGACCGCCCGCACGTTTTGGGCATGCAAGCCGCACTCTTTGCCGGCCTCATCCTCCCACCACCAACGGCCGTTGCGCTCGTGCTCGTGCGGTCCGATCGGACGCGTGCAGGGCTCGCAACCGATGCTCATGAATCCGGTGTCGTGCAACGGGTTGTATGGAACATCGTTCGCGCGGATGTAGCGCCAGATATCGGCGGAGGTCCACGCAGCGAGCGGGTTGAATTTAACAACGGGGTGGTCGACCGTCGAGAAGGCACGGTCGTCTTGCTCTGTCGGCAACTCGACGCGTGTGAGGCTCTGGTCGCGTCGCTGTCCGGTAACCCACGCGTCCAAACCGCCAAGGTGGCGGCGCAAAGGTTTGATCTTTCGGATCGCACAGCATTCCTGATGGCCGTCTCGGTAAAAGCTGAACAGACCTTTGCGCGTGACGAGATCCTGAACGTCGTGCGCATCGGGCAGCAGCATCTCGATCTGCACGTTGTAGTGGTCGCGGACGCGCTCGATGAACCTGTAGGTCTCAGGATGCAGCCGACCGGTATCGAGTGAGAACACGCGCACATCGGCCTGGATTCGCGTTGCGATGTCGATCAGCACGACGTCTTCGGCACCGCTGAACGAAATCGCGATCCGGTCGGAGTCGAAGCGCGCGAACGCATCCGCAAGAACAGCGTCCGCCGTGGGTTCTGCGCGGTTCTCAAGAGCGGTTGTTTCGATCGACCGGGTGGCCATGTCGCGCTCAGTCAGTTGAAGTTGAGCGCGAGATTACCAACCTGCTTCGAGCGTCAAAAATACTTTGTCCTTCTATGCTTACAACACGCTTTAGCGTCGTCTACCATCGCCGCTGATTTTTCGGTCGGGGACAGGTTCCTCGCGCACGATGGGGACCCGTGATGGATGTGTTGTGTCTCGATCTGGAAGGCGTCTTGATTCCAGAGATCTGGATTGCGGTCGCCGAGCGAACCGGAATCGAGTCGTTGCGCAAAACCACCCGCGATGTTCCGGTTTACGACGAACTGATGAGGCTGCGACTCGGCATTTTGGCGGAGCGCGGCATCGGACTCGCGACGATCCGCGCGGCAATCGAAACGTTAGAACCGTTGCCCGGTGCGAACGAGTTTCTCGACTGGGCGCGAACCCGATTCCAGGTCGCAATCGTCTCCGACACTTTCTATGAATTTGCCCAGCCGATGATGGCTAAGCTTGGCTGGCCGCTGTTGCTGTGTCACCGGCTCGAGGTCGCACATGACAAGATCGAAGGCTATCGAATTCGCCAGCCGGACCCGAAGCGGCAATCGGTCAAGGCATTTCAATCGCTGCGCTATCGGGTACTCGCGGTAGGCGATTCGTACAACGACATTCCAATGCTGGATCAGGCCGATCACGGTTATTTCTATCGTTGTCCGGCTTCGGTCGCAGCCGAATATCCGCAGTTTCGCGGCGCTTCTAGTTACCCGGCCTTGCAGGAACTATTGGCAGCCAAGTTGACTGTCGCATGAAGCAGTCGCTCGATCTTATGGCCGATCTCCCGCAATTCGTGATCGGCGATTGAATCAGCGACGATGCCGCCGCCACCCCAGCAATGCACGCTGCTCGGAGTGAACGCAAGCGTGCGGATTGCGATATTCGTGTCCATCGCGCCGCCGCGGTCGACGTCGCCGATGCTTCCGCAATAGATAGACCGACCGGCGGTCTCGAGTTCGTTGATGATCTGCATGGCGCGGATTTTTGGTGCGCCTGTGACCGAACCTCCGGGAAACGCCGCGGACAACGCCGCCCACGCGTCGATTCCGGGACGCGGCGCGCCACGAATCGTGCTGACGAGGTGGTGGACGTTGGCAAAGGTCTCGAGCCGGAACAGTTCGGTTGCGTGAATGCTCCCCGGTGTGCAGATCCGTCCGAGGTCATTGCGCAAAAGATCCACGATCATCAGGTTTTCGGCGCGATCCTTCGCACTGCGGACGAGCCGCTCACGCGACGCGTGATCCAACGCTGGATCGGCGTGTCGCTCCGCGGTGCCTTTGATCGGCGCAGTCTCGAGCCACCCGTTCGCATAGCTGATGAAGCGTTCCAGCGAGAGGGACACGACAAAACCGTGCGGCGTGGCGACATACTAGCAGAACGGGGCCGGTTGGATTTCAACGAGGCGTTGGTAGGCCGCCCAGCTTGCGGTAGCAGCGTCGCCAGTGAAAGCCGCCCGGTGGTGACGCGCCAGATTGACCTGGTAACAGTCACCGGCATCGATGTAGTCCTTGATCGCGTCAAAGGCATCCAGGTACTGCGCGTCGCGCGCGGTCGCTACGAATCGTTCACCGATGGAAAAGCCGCGCATGAGGCGCGACTCGGGCGCGCCAAGACGCGCCTGATCCGCATGATGTCGGAACGCGCCAGGTCCGATCGATGCCAGAGAGTGGTCGTTGCGGATGTGTGATCTGTGACCACTGACCAGCTGTAGTCGCCACCGTAGAGCGCCGGCAATCCTGTCGTGTCGGGTGGACCTGCCGGCAGTCGCTCGAGCGTGTGCTGCAAACCGTAGCCGAAGTAGCCGAGGAATCCACTGCGAAAGTGGGGATGCGATTCGGAAGGCTCGGCCTGCAGTTCCCGTCGCAGAACATCGAACGGTCTTGGCGTGGGAATGCAGGCGCCACCGATGCGAAGCGCGCCGCGCTCGTAGCTCACCGTGCGCGCAGGATCGGCGGACATCACGTCGTAGGGACCGGCAACCGAGCGACGATCACTGCTGTGGAGTAGAACCGCCTGCGGCAAGTGACGCAGGCGCGCGAAGAGCGACAGCGTATCGGCGTGATAGGGTAGCGAAATCGGGATCGTCGGAACGTTGTGGCGACGCGGCGTTCATACGACATTAGCGTATCATGGGCGCGGCTTCGGCCCGGGTCGGAGAACTCACGGAGCCTTCATTGCGTTGCCTTCTTTTGCGTTTCGCAGCGCGTCAGAAAAGTGCGTACAGAAATCGGCCAGGGAGATCACCGCGGATGACAAGTCGGATCAGCGCCGGAGGGCAGTTGCGTACCGCGCTCGCGAGCGAGCGCCCGCTGCAGGTGGTGGGTGCAATCAACGCGTACGCTGCGATGTTGGCTGAGCGCGTTGGATACAAGGCGATCTACCTGTCGGGCGCCGGGGTCGCGAACGCGTCATTCGGGTTGCCCGATCTCGGTATGACCTCTCTCGATGATGTTCTCGAAGACGTGCGCCGCATTACCGGTGCAAGCACTTTGCCGCTCCTCGTCGATATCGATACAGGTTGGGGAGGGGCATTCAATATCGCGCGCACGATCAAAGGGATGATTCGCGCGGGCGCAGCCGGCGTACACATCGAAGATCAGGTTGCGCAGAAGCGTTGTGGTCACCGGCCAAACAAAGCGATCGTACCTACCAGCGAAATGCTTGATCGAATCAAGGCAGCGATCGATGCGAAGACCGACGCCGACTTCATCGTCATGGCGCGCACCGATGCGCTCGCAGTGGATGGTTTCGACGCGGTGCTCGATCGAGTCGCGGCGTTTGTCGATGCCGGTGCGGACGCGATCTTCGCCGAAGCGATGACCGATCTCGACATGTACGCGAAGGTCGTCCGCGCGGTCAACGTGCCCGTACTTGCGAACATCACCGAGTTCGGGGAAACACCCTTGTTCACTACTGAACAATTGGGCAGCGTCGGCATCGCGATGGCGCTGTACCCGTTGTCTGCTTTCCGAGCGATGAGCCAGGCCGCGCTCAACGTCTATCGCGCGATACGCAGCGACGGGACCCAGAAGAACGTGGTCGCGACCATGCAAACACGCGTGGATCTCTACGATTTCCTGGGGTATCACGACTACGAGCGAAAGCTCGATGAGTTGTTCAAGAACGAAAAATCGCGGGAGGCAATGTAATGGCCGAAACAAAAAAACTGAGCGGCGCCGGACTACGTGGTCAGAGCGCGGGTGAAACCGCGCTGTGCACGGTCGGCAAAAGTGGCACCGGGCTGACCTATCGAGGCTACGACATCTCTGAACTGGCGGAGGGTGGAACCTTCGAAGAAGTCGCTTATTTGATTCTTTACGGCGCGTTGCCGAATCAAAAGCAATTGTCCGCCTACAAAGCCAAGTTGAAAGGTCTGCGCGGATTGCCCAAGACGCTCAAGGACCTGCTCGAGCGAATTCCAAAGTCGACACACCCGATGGATGTGATGCGTACGGGTTGCTCGATTCTCGGGAACCTTGAGCCCGAGGCCGACTTCAGCGGACAGCACGACGCTGCGGATCGACTGCTTGCAACGCTGCCGTCGATCATCAACTACTGGTATCGCTACAGCCACGATGGGAAACGAATCGAGACGGAGACTGACGAAGACTCGTTGGCAGGGCATTTCTTGTACATGCTCCTCGGCAAGCGCCCAAGCGAGTTGCAGCAGCGCGTCATGGACGTCTCGCTGATTCTCTACGCGGAACACGAATTCAACGCATCGACCTTCACCGCGCGCGTCTGTGCATCGACTCTGTCGGACATGCATTCGTGCGTCACTGGAGCGATTGGCTCGCTGCGCGGTCCGTTACATGGTGGCGCGAACGAAGCTGCGATGGAGATGATCGAAAAGTTCAGTTCGACCGCCGACGCAACGGCAGGAATCCAGGGCATGCTGGCGCGCAAGGACAAAATCATGGGATTTGGTCACGCGATCTACGCCACATCGGATCCTCGCAACGCAATCATCAAGAAGTGGGCGGAGAAACTCTCCAAAGACGTTGGCGACAAAGTCCTGTATCCGGTCTCGGTTGCTGTTGAAACGGCGATGTGGGACGAAAAGAAGCTGTTCGCCAACGCCGATTTCTATCATGCGTCCGCGTATCACTTCATGGGTATCCCAACGAAGCTGTTTACGCCCATTTTTGTTTGTTCGCGTGTGTCCGGATGGACCGCGCACGTGATGGAACAGCGCTCCAACAACCGCATCATCCGGCCTAGCGCCGACTATGTGGGCCCCGCGCCGCGCCCCTTCGTTAAATTGGCTCACCGCTAGAGGAGTATGAATAGAAGATGAGTGCCAACGTCGATCTCAATGTGCGCCCAGATCCCGACCGCGAACTCGTCGATATCGCCGACTATGTCACGGGATACAAGATCAACAGCGCGGACGCGTACGATACGGCGCGCAATTGTCTGATCGACACGTTGGGATGTGGGTTCCTCGCGCAGCGGTTCCCTGAATGCACCAAGCACCTGGGCCCAATTGTGCCGGGTACCACCGTCTTGAACGGAGCGCGCGTGCCGGGTACGCAGTTCGAGTTGGATCCGGTGAAGGCCGCATGGGACATCGGCTGCATGATTCGCTGGCTCGATTTCAACGACACGTGGCTGGCCGCCGAGTGGGGGCATCCTTCGGACAACCTGGGCGGCATCCTCGCCGTCGCCGACTATGTCAGCCGCTCGAACGTGGCTCGCGGCAAGCCACCGTTGGTGATGCGCGACGTGCTGACGGCGATGATCAAGGCACACGAGATCCAGGGATGCCTGGCGCTCGAGAACAGTTTCAACCGTGTTGGCCTCGATCATGTCCTGTTGGTCCGGGTTGCATCGACCGCGGTCGTCACGCAATTGCTCGGCGGTTCACGCGATCAGATTGTCGATGCGCTGTCGCACGCATGGGTCGACGGGTCGTCGCTGCGAACCTACCGACATGCGCCGAACGCCGGGCCGCGAAAATCCTGGGCGGCGGGCGATGCGACCAGCCGGGCCGTGCGGCTCGCGATGCTCGTGTTGAAGGGCGAGATCGGTTATCCCAGTGCGCTGACGGCGCCGAAATGGGGCTTCTACGATGTCTCGTTCAAAGGTCAGCCGTTCAAATTTCAGCGCGGCTACGGGTCGTACGTGATGGAGAACGTGCTATTCAAGATCTCGTTCCCTGCGGAGTTCCATGCGCAGACCGCGGTCGAGGCGGCGGTTACTCTGCATCCGAAAGTCGCTGGACGCCTGGACCAGATCGATCGGATCGTGATGACCACGCACGAGTCGGCGATACGCATCATCAGCAAGACGGGCGCGTTGAACAACCCGGCCGATCGCGATCATTGTCTGCAGTACATGGCCGCCATCGGGCTGCTGAAAGGCAATCTGATCGCTGAAGACTACGAAGACGATGTTGCCGCGGATCCTCGAGTCGATCGGCTCCGGGAGTTGATGGTGATCGAGGAAGATCCGCGTTATAGCCGCGAGTACCACGAGCCCGACAAACGTTCGATCGCCAACGCGATTCAGGTCTTTTTCAAAGACGGCACCAAGACCGAGAAAGTCGAAGTCGAATATCCGATTGGCCATCGGCGCCGACGCAAGGCCGGCATTCCGATCCTCGTGGACAAATTCCGCCGCAACCTCTTGACACGCTTTCCCCCTAGACGAGCAGCGCAGATCAGCGATGCGTGCGCGGACCAAAAGCGTCTCGAAGCCATGCCCGTGAACGAATTCATGGACATGTTCGTCATCTGAGAGCGATCTGAACCCGCCGACGGTAGCAAACGGGGCGGCGCGCGCCGCCCCGTCGCGTGGCTAGTGCGCTTTTCGAAACTGGGCCTCTTCGGTCGAACCCGTCAGCGCGGTCACTGACGATTGTCCGCCCTGGATCACCTGGGCGACGTCATCGAAATATCCGGTTCCGACCTCCTGTTGATGGCTGACGAAGGTATAGCCGTCGTTCGCAGCGGCGAATTCCGCTTCCTGCAGTTCGACGTAGGCGGGCATCTGCCGCTCGACATAGCCCTTTGTCAGCTTGTACATGTTGAACCACATCGAGTGAATGCCGGCGAGCGTGATGAACTGAAACTTGTAGCCCATCGCGGCGAGCTCCGTCTGGAACTTTGCGATTGTTGCGTCGTCGAGGTTTTTCTTCCAGTTGAACGACGGCGAGCAGTTGTACGACAGCATCTGATCGGGATGCTCCTTCTTGATTGCTTCGGCGAAACGTTTGGCTTCGTCGAGCGACGGCACCGCGGTTTCACACCAGATGAGATCCGCATACGGCGCGTAGGCGAGGCCCCGCGAGATCGCCTGATCCAGGCCAGCGCGAGTCTTGTAGAACCCTTCCGCGGTTCTCTCGCCGGTGATGAACGGCTTGTCCCATTCGTCGATGTCCGAGGTCACCATATCGGCCGCGTTCGCGTCGGTGCGCGCCATCAGAATCGTCGGCACGTCGCAGACGTCGGCGGCCAGCCGCGCGGCGATGAGCTTCTGGACCGCCTCGAACGTCGGCACCAGAACCTTGCCACCCATGTGGCCGCATTTCTTCACTGATGCGAGCTGATCCTCGAAATGGACGCCCGCCGCGCCGGCGCCGATCATGGCTTTCATCAGTTCGAATGCGTTCAAGACGCCGCCAAATCCTGCTTCGGCATCGGCGATGATCGGGGCGTAGAAGTCGATGCCGGAGTCGATCCCTTTGGACCACTGAATCTCGTCTGCACGACGAAATGCGTTGTTGATTCGATTCACCAGCACGGGAACCGAATTGACGGCGTACAACGATTGGTCGGGATACATGGTCTCCGACGTATTGTTGTCCGCGGCAACTTGCCAGCCGGAGCAATAGATCGCTTTGATGCCGGCCTTCACCTGTTGCACCGCTTGCCCGCCGGTGACGGCACCGAGTGCGTTGATGAATTTTTCCTTGGTCATCAAGTCCCAGAGCTTGTCGGCGCCGTGCGCCGCGAGCGCGCTACGGTGCGGAATGGTGCCGCGCAGCTTGACGACGTCGGCGGCGTTGTAGCCGCGTTTGACTCCCTTCCAGCGCGGGTTCTTCTTCCACTCGGTTTCGAGTTCTTTGATCTGCTCTGCGCGTGGCTTGCGTGGGACGAAATGTAACGCCATGGACGTCTCTCTCAGAATTCCCGATGAAGGCCGCGAATTCTAGAGACACCAACACGAAAGAAAAGTGAAAGTATGAAAACTAACACTTGCCCGATCGGACGGTAACGGTGACGCAAGCGCCACATCAATCCGTGGTCAGATCATCTCGTAGGCGGGCAATGTGAGGAATTCCGCCAGCTCATCCGAAGTCGTCAGCCGATCCATGAGTTCGGTTGCTTCGCGGAATTTGCCGTCTTGAAAACGCGCGTCCCCCACCTCGGCGCGAACAACCTGAAGTTCCTCGTTGAGCATTTCACGAAACAAGGCGCTGGTGACGACCTTACCGTTCGTCAGTTGTTTGCGGTTCTGGATCCATTGCCAGATCGATGCGCGGGATATTTCGACGGTCGCGGCGTCCTCCATCAAACCGTACACGGGTACGCAGCCGCTGCCCGAGATCCAGGCCTCGATGTACTGGATCGATATGCGGATGTTGGTGCGCATCCCTTCCTCGGTTCTGTCGCCGGTGGGCACGTCCAAGAGATCCGCGGCTGTTGTCTCGCGATCCTTTGCGCGCAGGACGTCCAGCTGATTCGAACGACCTTGTGGAATGTGCCGATCGAAAACCTCCATCGCCAGATCCGCAAGGCCTGGGTGGGCGACCCAGGTGCCGTCGTGCCCGTTGGTCGCCTCGAGCGTCTTGTCGGCGCGAACTTTGGCCGCGACCACTTCGTTCTGGCGCGGGTCCTTGCTCGGGATGAATGCGGCCATGCCGCCCATCGCCAACGCACCGCGCCGGTGACACGTTTTGATCAACAATCGTGAATACGCACTGAGAAACGGCTTGTCCATCGTCAATGCCTGACGGTCCGGGAGCACCCGGTCGGCGTGTTTACGCAGTGTTTTGATGTAGCTGAAGATGTAGTCCCAGCGACCACAGTTCAGCGCCACCGCGTGATCGCGCAGCGCGTAGAGAATCTCGTGCATCTGAAATGCGGCGGGCAACGTTTCGATGAGGAACGTCGCCTTGATCGTTCCGCGCGGTACGTTGAACCGATCCTCGGTGTACGCGAATACCGAGTCCCACCACGCGGCTTCCTGGTGACTCTGAATCTTGGGAATGTAGTAGTAGACGCCGGTGCCATTGGTTCGCCGCGTCCGAAAGTTGTGAAAAAAATACAAGCCGAAGTCGAACAGGCAGCCCGCGATGCGCTCGCCGTCGGCTCGGGCGACATGCTTCTCCGCGAGATGCAACCCGCGCACGCGAGCGATCAGGACGGCCGGATCCGGATCGAGTCGATATTTCTTACCGTCGGGATTCGTGAACTCGATCGTGCGTTTGTTGGCGTCACGTAGATTGATCTGCCCCTCGACGACGTTCTGCCACGTCGGTGCCAGCGAATCTTCGAAGTCGGCCATGAACACACGGACGTTGGCGTTCAGCGCGTTGATGATCATCTTGCGGTCGACGGGTCCAGTGATTTCGACTCGGCGATCGAGCAGGTCGTCGGGTATCCCAGCGATCTTCCAATCGCCTTCACGTATCGCCTTCGTTTGCGGCAGGAAATCGGGCAACTCTCCCGCGTCCATGCGCGCTTGAAATGCGACACGTTCGGAGAGCAGCGAAGTCAGGCCAGGCTGAAACCGCTCCACGAGTTCGGCGACGAACGACATTGCGTCGTCGGTGAGCACTTCCCTGAATTCTGCGGTGATGCGGCCGCGTACCTCGAGGCCTCCGATCGACTGCGCTTCTGCGGTCATCGACATTGCATTTCCGCCTGAAAAAAGGGGGCGCAATCATGCCTCCCCATTCGCAAACGTGTCAATTTGACGGACGCCGCGTCCTTGTCATGTCTTTACAGATTGAGCAGCCGCAACTCGGGATCGTCGGACGCGCGTTCATATAGCGCGATGAATTCGTCGGTCAATCGCCGCGCCTCGACGCGATCGTTCAGATTCCACCAGCCGAGGTACGCATCTCGATCCGGCTGGACCCAGATCGCCCGACTGTCCACAACGATGAAATTCGAGCGCGGCGGCGCGACGTCTTCCGACAGCCGACGCATCTCGAGCTTGCTCGGCAACCGGCGCGCGAGCTCCAGTAGTGGGTGGCTTTCGGACGCGATTGCCTTGGTGTCCTCGACCAGGATCTGGCCGCGCGCATGGCGGCTGCGGCGCGCAAATGTCGAAACCGCGCTCAAGCAGGCCTGCGATGCAAACAGCGCCGGATCCAGTGACGGACTCAGAATCAATAACGTTCGCCGCGCGCTTGCGATCAGTTCGGCTACGGCCGAGCGACAATCGAGTTCCGAGCGAAAAGCTCTGATCGTGTTCGAAGCGGCGGCGGTTGGCAGATTTTCAGGATTGATCAGCGGAAGGCCACGACTGGGCGCTGATGGCTCGAACTGGATCGGCAGCAGCATGTCCATTTCGACGTGTTCGATACCGGCCTCAACTGTCTCGGCCCCGGTCGGCGCAAATCCTGATTTGCGATAGAACCCCTCCGCGTGTCGTTGGGCGTGCAGAAAGACTCGCGGCATACCCAACGTAACGGCGTGGCCAACTGCGGTTTCGAGGAGCTGTCGCCCAATTCCGCGACTGCGCTGTTCTGCGAGTACCGCCATCCGGCCGATCTGTCCTGTGCTCAGCAGTCGGGCTGTCCCCAGCGCCACACCGGCTTCGTTCAGTGCGATAAAGTGGTGTGCGCTCTCGTCGAGGCCGTCCCACTCGAGTTCCTTCGGAACACCTTGCTCCTCGATGAAGACTCGCGCACGAATCGCGCGCAGCCTGTCGCGATGAGTCGCCCAATCGACCTTGATTGCGTGGACCGGCATCAGTTCTTTTGCCTGGCGAGCTGCGCTGCGAGTCCGACGTAGTGCTCGGGCGTGAGCTGCGCCAGCGACGCGCGAGCTTCGGGGGGCAGCGGCAGCGCTGCGAGCAGATCTGCGAATGACTGCGCATCGAGTTGCCGTCCACGAGTTGCGTGTTTGAGTGCTTCGTAAGGCTCCTTCAATCCATGCTTGCGCATCACCGTCTGCACCGCCTCGGCGAGGACCTCCCAGCTCCTGGCGAGGTCCTCCGCCAAGACAGCTTGGTTCAGTTCGAGTTTCCCGACGCCGGTCAGTGCTGAATCGTATGCAACCAGGCAATAGCCCATGGCAACCCCAAGGTTTCTCAACGCGGTCGAGTCCGATAGGTCGCGCTGCCAGCGCGACACTGGGAGCTTTTCCGCCAAATGCAGCATCAACGCGTTGGCCACACCGAGGTTGCCCTCGGAGTTCTCGAAATCGATTGGATTGACTTTGTGCGGCATCGTCGAGGAGCCGGTTTCGCCTTCGACCTTGCGGCTACTGAAATAGTTGATTGATATGTAGCCCCAGATGTCTCGATCGAAATCGAGCAGCACCTGGTTGAACCGCGCGAGCGCGTGGAAGTACTCCGCGATGTAATCGTGCGGCTCAATCTGGGTCGTATAGAGCATGTAGTCGAGGCCCAGCGATTCGACGAAGGCGCGCGTAACGCGCGGCCAATCAATGTTGGGATACGCCACAACGTGTGCGTTGAAGTTCCCCACAGCGCCGTTGAACTTGCCGAAAATTCTGACCGCAGCGAACCCGTCGCGTTGCCGTCGCATACGTTGTGCGACGTTGGCGAGTTCCTTGCCCATGGTGGTCGGCGACGCGGGCTGACCGTGAGTCCGGCTCAACATTGCGACGTCCGCAAACGCGATCGCGCGTTTGTGGATCGACTCGATCACCCGGTCCATCGCAGGCAACAGCAGCCGCTCCCGGACTTCCTTCAAGGTCAATGCGTGGGCGAGGTTGTTGATGTCTTCCGACGTGCAGGCGAAATGCACGAACTCAATGTGGCGCTCGAGTTCAGCCGTGCGGGCCAACTTCTCTTTGACGAAGTACTCGACGGCCTTTACGTCGTGATTCGTCGTCCGTTCTATTTCCTTGATTCGCTGCGCGTCGGCGGCGGCGAAGCCCTCATGTATCGCTTCGATCGCTGCGGCGGAAGCGGGACTCAGCGCAGGCAGCTCGGCAATCGCAGGGTCTGTGGCCAAGTGGCGAAACCAACTCAGCTCGACGCGGACACGATAGCGTTGCAAGCCACTCTCGCTGACGAGTTCTGCGAGTGTTTCAAGCCTCGCTCGGTAGCGACCGTCGAGCGGCGAAATGGCGGTCAGCGGTGCGAGTGGCATGCTCGGTGAATCACTGTCGGCTCAGCTAACGCATTCATTGTGTGGCGCATGTTAGACCGCAGACGGAGCAGGTACCAGAGCGGCTCTAGGTGGGGCGCGATGTGCCATGCGCCTCGATGACGCCGCCGCCCAGACACAGCGAGCCTAAATACAGGCAAACATATTGCCCGGGTGTGACGGCACGTTGCGGTGTCTCAAACTCGACCCGGTAGCCGCCGTTGGTCGTGCGTTGGACGCTGCACGGCTGATCGGCTTGGCGATAGCGAACTTTGGCTGTACACCGAAACGGCAGAGAGGGTTCGCGCACGAGCCAGTTGAGAGTTTGCGTCGTGAGCCAATCGCTGTTCAGATCTTTGCTTTCCTGCGACACGATGAGTTGGTTGGTGTGCATATCTTTTGCGACGACGTACCACGGCGCTTCGGATCTCCCGGACTGGCCGCCGATACGAAGACCTTGTCGTTGCCCGATCGTATAAAGATGCAGACCACTGTGCTCGCCATGTCGGCAGCCGTCGACCCCGACGATCGATCCCGACTTCGCCGGAACATAGCGTGCGAGAAATTCGCTGAATCGCCGTTCACCGATGAAGCAGATCCCGGTACTGTCTTTACGCTGATGGTTGTGTAGTCCCGCGCGCTTCGCGAGCGCGCGCACCTCGTGCTTCTCGATCTTTCCAAGCGGAAAAAGACACTTCGCAAGCTGCGACATCGGAACGGCATTGAGAAAATACGTCTGGTCCTTCTCGCGATCGACCGACTTGTGGAGTTCGAAACTGCCATTGGCAATCTCTGCGCGGGCATAATGCCCGGTTGCGATCGTGTCGGCGCCAAGCATGCGAGCGTAGTCGATGAAGACGTTGAACTTGATCTCGCGATTGCACAGGACGTCAGGATTCGGCGTACGACCGGCACGGTATTCGGCCAGGAAACCCTCGAACACGTTGTCCCAGTATTCGGCGGCAAAGTTGGCGGTATGCAGTTTGATACCGAGTTGCTTAGCGACCTGCGCAGCGTCCTCGAAGTCGGCCTGCGCAGAGCAGTATTCGGATCCATCGTCTTCGTCCCAGTTCTTCATGAACAGGCCTTCGACGGCAACACCTTGTTCGAGCAGCAGCAATGCCGCAACCGAAGAATCCACGCCGCCGGACATGCCGACGATGGCCTTGTGTTGTGTTGATTCGATCACGTGAGCGATGAGTGCGGCAAACAGTGGCAGTCTAGCGGGTCTGTTGCGCAGATTCAGTTGATTCGTTCTAATCCGAGCAAATGTGGGTCTCGTCGGAGCATTGCGTGTCGGAGTTTTCCCATCTCAACGCCGCCGGCGAGGCCCGAATGGTTGATGTATCCGCGAAGGCGCCGACGGTCAGAGTGGCGCGGGCCGAAGCGTTGGTGCGGATGCGGCCGGCGACATTGGACGCGGTCCTTGACGGCAAAATGGCGAAGGGCGACGTGTTGGCGGTGGCCCGAGTTGCGGGAATTCAGGGCGCGAAGCGAACGGCGGAACTGATTCCGTTATGCCACCCGTTGGCGTTGACGAACGTCAGCATCGATTTTTTGCGCGACTCCGATGACGGCCTTCGCGTACTCACGCAGTGCAAGGTCATCGGAGCGACGGGCGTCGAGATGGAGGCGCTCACAGCGGCATCGGTCGCCGCATTGACCGTCTATGACATGTGCAAGTCCGCCGATCGCGGCATCACGATCGAATGCATCCGGCTCACTCATAAGAGTGGCGGCAAGAGTGGCGTGTGGGACGCCGGCGCAACGCGCTGATGGCAACGCGCTAATGGGAACTCTTTGATGGCGACTCTTTGATGACAATCACGGTGCGCTTCTTCGCGGCACTACGCGAACGACTCGGTACGGAATCGCTCGACATACCTGTGTCGGGGAGCGTCGACATGAAGGGATTGTTGGAACTCATCCGGCGACAGTTGGGAGCAGAGGCGATCGAGATCTTGAGTGCGCCCAGCGTACGAATAGCGCTGAACAAGGAATTCGTGACGGATCAATGTCGCGTGGGCGATGGCGACGAAATCGCATTCATGCCGCCGATCACGGGTGGCTGAACATGCTCAAACGCATCGTCATCCAGGAACAGGACTTCGACATTGGGCGTGAGTGGGCCGACCTACGCGCGTCCCTGCCGGGTCGTGCCGGTGCGATGGCAGCGTTCTGCGGCGTCGTGCGCGATCAATTCGAGTCGGAGTCTGTCGGTCGCCTCGAACTCGAACACTACCCGGGCATGACGGAGCGCTCGATCGCGTCGGTGCTCGATCGGGCGGAGCAACGCTGGACGCTCGACGCGTTGGTTGTGATTCATCGCGTGGGGTCGTTGGCGCCCGGCGACCAGATCGTCCTGGTTCTCGCCACTTCGCGACATCGTCAGGCCGCGTTGGAGGCGTGCACGTACATCATCGATCTGTTGAAGACCGAAGCGGTGTTCTGGAAACGGGAGTTGCTCGATTCCGGAGCACGATGGATCGAGTCTACTCATGGTGATCACCGCCGATCGGCGGAGTGGCGCAAGCCCTGACTTCGCCTGATTCCAAAAGCGCGATGCTATACTGCGCGGCATTCTAGTTTCAGCCACACAGGGAGTGCCAAATGGGCTATCAACATATCCGCGTCCCCTCGGATGGATCCAAAATCGTCGCGAGCGCCGACGGATCTCTGACGATCCCGAACAATCCGATCATTCCGTTTATCGAAGGCGACGGTATCGGTGTCGACATCACGCCAGTCATGCAAGCGGTCGTGGACGCTGCGGTTGCGAAGGCCTATCGCGGCGTACGAAGCATCAAGTGGATGGAAATCTACGCGGGCGAAAAATCGCTCGAGGTATACGGCGAAGACCAGTGGCTGCCCGACGAAACGCTGCAGGCGATGAAGGAGTTCATCGTCGGCATCAAAGGCCCGATGACAACACCGGTGGGCGGCGGGATTCGATCGCTCAACGTCGCGTTACGCCAGGAACTCGACCTGTACGTCTGCCAACGCCCCGTCCGTTGGTTCACCGGTGTGCCCAGTCCCGTCGTTCATCCAGAGAAGACCGACATGGTGATCTTTCGAGAGAACACCGAGGACATCTATGCGGGCATCGAATGGGAAGCTGACAGCGCCGGCGCGACGAAACTGCTGAAGTTCCTGAAGGAAGAAATGGGCGTCACGAAGATCCGGTTCCCCAACCATTGCGGCATCGGTATCAAACCGATCTCCGAGGAGGGGACCAAGCGTCTGGTGCGCAAAGCGATCCAGTACACCATCGATGAAGATCGCACGTCGCTGACGTTCGTGCACAAAGGCAACATCATGAAATTCACTGAGGGTGCGTTCAAGGACTGGGGCTATGAACTCGCGCGCGACGAGTTCGGCGCCACGCCACTCGATGGCGGCCCGTGGCACGAACTCAAGAATCCGAAGACGGGTCGCCAGATCGTATTCAAAGACATGATCGCGGATGCGATGCTGCAACAGATCCTGACGCGGCCGGATGAGTACAGCGTGATCGCGACGATGAATCTCAATGGCGACTATCTATCGGATGCGTTGGCTGCACAGGTCGGCGGCATCGGCATCGCACCGGGCGCGAACATCGGTGATCCCGTGGCGCTGTTCGAGGCGACGCACGGGACCGCGCCAAAATACGCCGGTCAGGACAAGGTCAATCCGGGATCACTGATCCTGTCGGCCGAGATGATGTTGCGACACATCGGTTGGCGCGAGGCCGCGGACCTCGTGATCAAAGGCGTCGAAGGCGCGATCGGACAGAGGACCGTCACCTACGACTTCGAGCGATTGATGAAAGGTGCGAAGCTGCTGAAGTGCTCGCAGTTTGGGCAGGCCATCGTCGCGAATATGTGACTAGCGGGACTCGGCGTATTCGGTGCGCGGGACTGCGCTGCTGAACGCCGCCTTCGCGACGCGCTCGTCTGTGTTCGTGGCGCGATCGGCCTCATTGGGTTCGGGTGTACTCTTGGCCGCATGCGGTTCGAACGCTTTAATATTCACCGCATGCAGGCCCTTCGGCCCTTGCTCGATGTCGAACTCGACGCCTTGGCCCGCCTTGAGCGTCTTGTAGCCGTCCATTTGAATCGATGAGTAGTGCGCGAAGAGATCTTCGCCACCGGCTTCAGCAATGACGAAGCCGTAACCCTTGGCGTTGTTGAACCACTTCACTGTTCCCGTCGCCATCGCGACTTATCCTCCCCGTCGAAGCTTGCCAACTGCGTTGATGACGCACCTGACACGCCGGCAAACTCCGTTCCCGCATCGACTTTCCCCCTAATTACACAACGAGTCAAGATCACAGCGGTGGTCGCGACCACGGATTGCCGAGCACAGCAGAGGATTGTTTTTCACGCTATGATATTCCCGTATTGGATGGGTCTCTGATTTCGTGACTGCGCGTGTGATTCATCGATCCGATCTTGAACTGAGGTTATCGAGTGGTCGCGGATCGACTGATCGGGACTCCGATAGGGATTCGGGACTCGCGACCGCGACGACAAAGCCCAAGCTGGCGCGACCGCCGATGTACAAGGTCATCATCCTCAACGATGACTACACGCCGATGGAGTTCGTAGTGCACGTGCTGGAACGTTTTTTTGGTATGAACCGCGAGAAAGCCACACAGATAATGCTGACTGTGCATACGAGTGGAAGCGCGGTGGTTGGTATATTTCCCAGGGATATCGCTGAGACCAAATCGGAACAGGTCAATCAATATTCTCAGGAGAATCACCACCCGTTGATGTCCAAGATTGAGATGACGGACTAGGAAGCCCCAATGCTGAGTAAAGATCTCGAAGTCACGCTGAATTTGGCGTTCAAGGAAGCACGCTCGAAACGGCACGAGTGGATGACCGTGGAGCACTTGCTGCTGGCGCTGCTCGACAATTCAGTTGCAGTCGACGTGCTGAAGGCCGTCGGCGCCGACATCGATCGATTGCGCAAGGAACTGCACGAGTTCATCGAATCAACGACGCCGCTGATTCCAGCGGGCGACTCCGATCGGGAGACGCAGCCGACGCTGGGTTTTCAGCGCGTGCTGCAGCGGGCGGTGTTTCATGTGCAATCGTCGGGCCGCAAAGAAGTCACCGGCGCCAATGTACTTGTCGCGATTTTCAGCGAGCAAGAGAGCCAGGCTGTCTACTTCCTCAAGCAACAGAACGTCGCGCGCATCGATATCGTCAACTTCATCGCGCACGGCATCTCCAAAGTTGTCGGAGAAGAAGGCAGCGGAGAATCCGCGGAGCAGGACGAAGAGGCCGCCCCGGGCGGCGAAGCGGGCCAGCCGAGTGCGCTCGAATCCTTCGCGACCAATTTGAATGAGCAAGCCCGCAAAGGCCGCATCGATCCGCTGGTCGGACGCGAGGCCGAACTCGAGCGGGTTATCCAGGTCCTGTGTCGTCGGCGCAAGAACAATCCGCTGTTGGTCGGTGAATCGGGCGTGGGCAAAACCGCCATCGCCGAGGGTCTCGCCAAACGCATCGTCGACAAACAGGTTCCGGACGTCGTTGCCGACGGCACTGTCTACGCGCTCGACCTCGGCGCTCTGCTGGCGGGCACGAAATACCGCGGTGACTTCGAAAAGCGCTTCAAGATGTTGCTGGCCGACTTGAAGAAGAAGCCGCACGCGATCTTATTCATCGATGAGATCCATACGATCATCGGCGCTGGAGCGGCGTCGGGCGGTGTCATGGATGCATCGAATCTGCTGAAGCCGATCCTGACGTCGGGTGATTTGCGTTGTATGGGCTCGACGACCTACCAGGAATACCGCGGGATATTCGAGAAGGATCGAGCATTGTCGCGGCGGTTCCAGAAGATCGACGTGACCGAACCGAATGTCGATGACACATATCAGATCCTCAAAGGTTTGAAATCGCGATACGAGGATCACTATCACATTCGCTACACCGACAAAGCGCTGCGCGCCGCAGCGGAATTGTCGGAGCGTTACATCACCGATCGCTTCCTACCCGATAAGGCCATCGACGTCATCGACGAAGCGGGCGCGGCACAGAAGTTGTTGCCGCCGAGTCGCCGCAAAAAATCGATCGGCGCGGCCGACGTCGAGCTCGTAGTGGCGAAGATCGCTCGGATTCCGTCGACTCAGATCACGACGTCAGACAAAGAAGCGCTGCGTGACCTCGACAAGAA
>CAYUMA010000310.1:0-5838 GCA_964445675.1 uncultured Pseudomonadales bacterium
CGCTTCGAAGTTGTGGTAGTCGTCCTCGATCTCCGGGCCGTCGACGACGCCGTAACCGGCGGCCGCGAAAATCTGCTCGACCCGTTCGAGCGCCTGACTCACCGGATGCAGTCCACCCCCCGATTGCCGACGTCCTGGCAACGTGACATCGAGCGTCTCGGTCCGCAACGCCGCGTGGAGTTGCTCCGAGCGCAGTGCCGCCTCGCGTGCGTCGAGCCAACCCTGTACCTGCTGTTTTGCGTCGTTGATCGCGGCGCCGGCGGCGGGCCGCTCGGGCGCGGGAAGTGCGCCGAGCGATTTGAGCTGAGCGGTCAGCGCACCTTTTTTGCCCAGATAGCGCACGCGCACATCATCGAGCGCGCGCGGGTCCTGCGCCTGCGCAATCGCGGCTTGCGCCGCCGCGACGATTTCGTCGAGTTTCATGGTCGGCTCCTGAAAGCAAAAAGGGGAAGCGACAGTGACTGCCCTTCCCCTTTCGCAAACGTCATCCGGGAGGGCGCCATCAGAGGGCCTTTCGGAAGACGGACGCTGTCGCTGCTGTCAGCTACGCCGCAAGCGCGGATTTGGCTTGCTCTGCGAGTGCACCGAAGGCCACCTTCTGATGCATCGCGAGGTCCGCCAGAACCTTACGGTCGACGTCGATCGCCGCCTTCTTGAGGCCGGCGATAAACGCGCTGTACGACAGACCGTGTTCGCGCGCTGCTGCGTTGATGCGGATGATCCACAGCGAACGGAACTGGCGCTTCTTCTGACGCCGATCGCGATAGGCGTACTAGCCCGCCTTGATGACCGCCTGTTTCGCGGTCTTGTACGACCGGCTGCGCGCGCCGTAATAACCCTTCGCGAGCTTCAGGATCTTCTTGTGGCGGGCGTGAGCCGTGACGCCGCGTTTGACTCTTGGCATGTGCTCCTCCCGTCAGCGTGCTTTCTTCGGCAGCATCCGGTCGAGGAGACCGACGTCCGAAGGCGATACCGGACCAAGGCCGCGCAACTGACGCTTTCGCTTGGGCGCCTTCTTGGTCAGGATGTGATTCTTGAACGCGCGGCGGTGCTTATAGCCGTTCGCGGTGCGTCTGAAACGCTTCGCCGCGCCGCGATTGGTTTTCAATTTCGGCATTTCAAAATACTCCGCATTGCTGGAAATGCGATACGCGCATGTGCGCCCATCGCTGCCTGAGTAGTCGAGCTACTTCTTCTTTTTCTTTGGAGACAGCACCATCGTTACTTGACGACCCTCGAAGCGGGCTTGTGCTTCCACGCTGCCGTGCTCCTCGAGATCGCCTTCGATTCGCTGCATGAGTTGCATCCCGATCTCCGGATGCACCATCTCACGACCACGAAACCGCAACGACACCTTTGCCTTGTCTCCATCACCTAAGAAGCGAATCAGGTTGCGTAGTTTGACCTGGTAATCGCCTTCTTCAGTTCCGGGACGGAACTTCATCTCCTTGACCTGGATCTGCTTCTGCTTTTTGCGCTGCGCAGACTTCTGCTTCTTCAGCTCGAACAGATGCTTCCCATAATCCATCACCTTGCACACCGGCGGATCTGCTTCAGGTGCGATCAGCACCAGATCCATCGTTGCCTTGCGCGCTTCAGCGAGCGCCTCGTCCCGAGTCACGATGCCAATCTGTTCTCCAGCGGCACCGACCAAGCGTACCGGCGATATACGAATGTCCTCATTGATCAGAGAACGATCGCCGCCTTTTGCTCCTGGTTTCTTAATAGGCACACTCCAAAGCGATAAAGCCTTCACCGACCCTTCCTATTGAAAGGCCGCTTGAGCTCGAACTCGATTGCGCCGCGCCCTCGCGGTTGCGTCGCGGTGGCGGATTCTACTGACGTCGGTTGTGCGCTGCAACCCTAACTCATTGTCGCCAAACAATTATTCGACCCGACGTTTTGAGCGAAAGCGGCACGGCAGATTGCAGGCGTGGAAGGCCGATGTTAGCGTACGCGCCCTTCAGCGAGCATCCGCAGGCGCGTAGCTCAGTTGGTTAGAGCACCACCTTGACATGGTGGGGGTCGTTGGTTCGAATCCAATCGCGCCTACCAATACCCAAAAGCATCTAAGAACCCCTCGTGACAGCGCTCGAAAGTGTCGCGCCACGCAATGCTGCGGGTGTCTAATCCAGCCACGCACATTTGCGAAACTTCGGAGGTTGTCATGAAGCGGTACTACTTCATTGCTGATGATCTCGACGTCGTTGCAGTGGTCGAGCGAGAGTTGCTGACCAACGCAATCGCCGCCGAACAAATCCATGTGTTGAGTCTCGACGATGCCGACGCCGAACAACACCACGTGCACGATGTCCAGTCGTTGATGAAAAAGGACGTCATCCACTCAGCGGAGATCGGCGCATTGATCGGTGTCGCTGCGTCGATCATCACGATCACGGCCGCTTACCTCAGCGGCCTCGCAGCCAAGGTCGGCTGGCTGCCTTTTGTCTTCCTCGCGATCGTGTTGCTCGGCTTCTTCACGTGGGAAGGCGGTCTCGTCGGAATTCAGACGCCCAATTCGCGCTTCCGCCGATTCGAACGAGCGCTGCGCGCCGGCGCCCATGTGTTCTTTGTCGACGTCGATCCCGCACAGGGAGCGACCGTGAAGCAAATTCTCGCGGCGCATCCGCAGATGCGGCCCGCGGGCATCGGCGCGTCGTTACCGCACTGGATCGTCGGCCTGCAGCACAACACGCGACGCTTCTTTCAATGGGCTCCGTAGCTCGCGCGATCAACTGAGGTCGACGCCGAGCAACATACCTGCGCGCACCTCTGTCTGCTCGTCAGCAGTTGTTGGACATGTGCCTTGGGTTGCGTTGGGGCCAGGGTGGACTTTGCGGCAGGTCGATTGCACTATTGCCCTCCGACACGCGAAGAGGAGGAGATGGTCGTGGCAGACGCTAAACAACCAGGACCCCCGCCTACCGGCGCCAAGAATGCGCCAAAGGACGGTGAGGACGCCTACACGCAGTGGTATGAAGTCAAAGCAGGCGACACGCTGTGGAAGATCGCGAAGGCGCACTACGGCGACGGCAGCCTCTATCAGGACATCTTCAAGGCCAACCAGGACGTACTCACCGATCCCGACAAGATCAAGGTGGGCCAGCGGCTGCGTATTCCTTGATCCTCGCACTAATTCCGTAAGCCAGTTCAATCTCAAGAAGGAGTTTTTAATGTCATACGTCAATTCGGGCTTTCGCGGCACTCTGTACGCACTCTTCGCGCTGTCGCTCGCGATATCCGGCTGCACCAATCAGATGGAGCCGGCGAAAAAAGCGATCGCCGAAATTGAAGCCGCAGTTTCTGCGGCCGGCGCCGACGCGCAGCAATACATCGCCGAAGATCTCAAAGCCGTCAACGATCAATTGAGCGCGCTGAAAGCCGACTTCGACAAGAAGGACTACGCCGCCGTGCTGGCCGCTGCACCCGCGCTGCTGACGAAAGCGCAAGGTCTCGTCGGCGCTACGGACACCGCGAAGCGCGCGGCCGAGGCTCAGGCGGCAGCCGCTCAACTGGCTGCCGAGCAGGCAATGCAGGCCGACTGGACAGCGCTCAGTGGCGCACTGCCCGCTGCGATTGCGGCCATCGACAGCCGCGTTAAAATCCTCGCGAAGTCGAAAAAACTGCCCGCCAACGTGACCAAAGACGCGCTCGCATCCGCACAAACGAATCTCGCCGATGCGAAGTCGTTGTGGGAACAGGCGAGCGGCGCGCAGACGGCCGGCAACCTGGCAGATGCCGTGACTGCTGCTCAACAAGCGAAGGCAAAAGCCGACGCCGCGTTGGCTAGCCTCGGTATGGGCGGATAACTTAGAGAAGCTCGGCGAAACGGATCCGTTGGCACGCCAACGGATCCACTCGGCCGCGGTTCGTCGGCGCTCAACCCGCCAGCAGACTCTTCGCGCGAATCTCGTGGATCTCGTCGCGCAACTGCGCGGCCTCCTCGAACTCCAGATTGCGCGCGTGCTCGAGCATCTGTTCTTCGAGCTTGTGCAGCAGCTTGCCCAGCGCCTTCGGATCGGCCGGCAGGTCAGCGCGGAAGCGCTTGCCCAAGTCGCCGTCTTTGCGCTTCGGCAGCTGGCCCGGCATCGGCGCGCGCGCGCCCTCCATGATGTCAGTCACTGATTTCGTGATGCTCGTCGGCGTGATCCCGTGCGTCTCGTTGAACTCGATCTGTTTGTTGCGACGCCGTTCGGTCTCGCCGATCGCGCGCTCCATCGACCCCGTCATCCGATCCGCATACATGATCGCGCGACCCCGTAAATTGCGCGCCGCTCGACCCACTGTCTGAATCAACGAACCGCCCGATCGCAGGAAGCCCTCTTTGTCGGCGTCGAGGATCGCCACCAGCGACACTTCCGGCATGTCGAGGCCTTCGCGCAACAGATTGATGCCGACCAGCACGTCGAACCTGCCCATCCGCAAGTCGCGAATGATCTCCATGCGTTCGACCGTCTCGATATCCGAATGCAGGTAACGCACACGAATGCCGTGTTCATCGAGATATTCCGTGAGATCTTCGGCCATCCGTTTCGTCAACACAGTCACCAGTACGCGGTCGCCGAGCGCAACCGTGTGCTGGATCTGCTGAAACAGATCGTCGACCTGCGTGGACGCCGGCCGCACTTCGATCATCGGATCGACGAGGAAGGTCGGGCGCACCACCTGTTCGACGACCTGTCCGGCATGCGCGCCCTCATAGGGGCCCGGCGTCGCCGATACGAAGATCATCTGCGGCGCGAGTTTTTCCCACTCGTCGAAACGCAACGGTCGGTTGTCGAGCGCCGACGGCAATCGGAAACCGTACTCGACCAACGTCTCCTTGCGCGACCGATCGCCCTTGTACATGCCGCCGATCTGCGGAATCGTCACGTGCGATTCATCGACGACCAGCAGTGCATCTTTCGGCAGATAGTCGAACAACGTCGGCGGCGGTTCGCCGGCCTTGCGCCCAGACAGGTAGCGCGAATAGTTTTCGATGCCGCTGCAGTACCCGAGCTCGCGAATCATCTCGAGATCAAAGCGCGTGCGTTGTTCGAGCCGCTGCGCTTCAACGAGCTTGTGATGCTGCGTCAGGTACGCCAACCGGTCGGCCATTTCGACCTTGATATCGTCGAGCACGCCGAGGATCCGCTCGCGCGGTGTCACGTAATGCGTCTTCGGAAAAATCGTGAAACGCGGCACCCGGTTGATCACTTCGCCGGTCAGCGGATCGAATACCGAGAGGTTGTCGATCACATCGTCGAACAGTTCCACGCGCACGGCTTCTTTTTCGGACTCCGCCGGAAAGATGTCGATGACGTCGCCACGCACGCGATAACTGCCGCGTTGGAATGCCATGTCGTTGCGCGTGTATTGCAACTCGGCGAGCCGCACGACGATGTAACGCTGATCGACCTTATCGCCGCGATCGAGGTGCAGAACCATCTTCAAGTACGACCCCGGATCGCCGAGGCCATAAATTGCCGACACGGAGGCGACGATAATGGTGTCGCGGCGCTCGATGATCGCTTTCGTCGCCGACAGCCGCATCTGCTCGATGTGCGCGTTGACCGACGAGTCCTTCTCTATATAGGTATCGGACGACGCGATGTACGCTTCGGGCTGGTAGTAGTCGTAATACGAAACGAAATACTCGACCGCGTTGTGCGGGAAGAAGTCTTTGAACTCGCCATAGAGTTGGGCGGCGAGCGTTTTGTTCGGCGCAAGCACGAGCGTCGGGCGGTTGACGGCCTCGATGACGTTGGCCACTGAGTAGGTCTTACCGCTTCCCGTGACGCCCAATAGAGTCTGGTGCGCAAGACCCGACTCGATGCCATCGATCATCTTCGCGATCGC
>CAYUMA010000311.1:0-4261 GCA_964445675.1 uncultured Pseudomonadales bacterium
CACACCACGTGATTTGCGCTGCCTGCGCTCGAGCAATTCACGAAGCGCGCGATTGACCGTCGTCGAATCGGGAAAGGTATCGCGCAGATCGGCGTCGATCGTCACGTGCTCGCTTTTCGGGGAGCGCCGGACATACTTGCCGCGTACACCGCTACGGATCAGCTCCGCCGGATATTCCGCCCGCAGGTCATCCTTCTTCGCCTTCATAAGCCTGTCGCTCTCGCCGCGTCATCGGTCTCGAGGAAATGATCCGGACTATATCACCGCGTTCCGTGTATCCGACGACTCAGAATGGACCTCGGCGGCTTCTCCCAAAAATCACGAGGCGAGCTTCTCCGCGCGAGCGATCGGGATCAAACGAACTCGATGACAGCTCATCCTCGAACACCTCGACCGCCTCGTCGAACGAAACCGCGTGCTTGCGTTCGTTCTGACGCGCCTTTTTCGAATCCCACTGGAACTCCATGCGCGGACGGCCCGCAGTACCGTGGTAACTCCAGCATTCTTTGACAAAGAGAACACGCCGTACGGCGGGCGGGTTCCTAGGAATCAGTGAGCGATTCGCCAATGCAGACTTCGCGTCGTATGGCGATACGATCAGCAGAGTGCGAAAGCTTCGGCGATCCTGAAAGAGTACGAAGCAGCGCCTGCTACGGGTGAACCGTCTGATCGAGGCGACGCCTCATTGCCGTGGTTCGCTAGAGACATGTCCTTGACCGAGATCCACAAGACTCGGATTACGGCGGCAAAGCAGTCTACGTCGTTCGATTAGGTTCCTTGAAAGGATCGTCCGACGAATCCAGCTGCCGTCCGAATAGCGTTCAACCGCGGCCAAAACCACGGCCGACTCTTCGGGGAACGCTTCGCCGAATCGTTCAAATGCGCCCTCAATTGCCGCTTCCGCACTCAACGAGTGCAAATTCAGCTTCGCTCGCACTGCTTCATGAATACTGCTCAGACACCCAATGTATTCCCGCAGTAGCGGTCTAACGTCAACGTTCTTACCGCGCCCTTTGAGGTCGTCACGGACAATGGGCTTCGTCTTGGGATTATCACTGAGCCCTTGTATGTCAACGTTTGCTCCGACTCGGTAAAGCAAGACTGATTCAGCTCCCGCCCGCTCCGTTCTACTGGCGCCAACCGACACGTCCCCAACTACGAAACCCTGATGCTGCGAATGATTTCGCAATGCCTCACAAATCCGATAAGAAGAGCTCCCGTCGTACTCCACATGAGTGAGTAGGCCAAACTCGGTTGCAAATGAAGGAATCAGCGACTGAATCTTGGCCGCGTGATGCGCCCCATGGTCAAGATAGACACGACACGCACCCAGTAGGTGCTGAACCAATCGGTTGACCAGCACACGTGCGTCGCTCAGCGCCTGATATTCGTAGTCCTGGCGAATCGAGCCAATCCGCGAGCATGTCGGGCTTGTGAAACGCGAATACGCCGCGCGAACGCGGCAACGGGTCGAGGCCGTTGGTGAAACGGGTTTCCGCGCCGGTCGATTCATACGCGAACGGCAGCGGGCGTTGCCATGCCGGCAAGGCGTCAGGCAGCCCCTCGACATACTTGGCAGATTGGCGCTCCACGCCGACGAGCGTCGCGCCGGCGCGCTTCGCTTCGATCACGCCCGCGGCTTTAGCGCCGCGGCAGAAAATGAATTCGGTCCGTCCTTGACGACGTAGTAACCGCCTTCGTGCAGCAAGCGATGATGCTGCCGGCACAGCAGCACGAGATTGTCGAGGCGCGTCGCGCCGCCATCGGCCCAGTGCTGAATGTGGTGACCATCGACGAAACGCGTGTTGCAGCAACCCCGAGCGATCTCCTGATCGCGATCTTCCGGTCGCGATGCTTCAGCGCGCGCCGGATCGATGGCGCTATCACGCGCGTTTTGCGGCCGACGTCGAGTACTTCGCCATCGCCGCTCGTCAGAATTCGCACCACTGCGCTGTCGCACGCGATGCGGCGCACGCTTTCGGTCGCAAGCACGGCGCCGTCTTCGAGTTGCGGCGGATCATCGGGGTTCACGTCGCCGTACTCGGGCAACGCTCCCGCGGGAGCGTGCACGATCACTTGAAACCGGTCGGCGGTGTTGAGTCCTTCTTCGGCCGCAGGCGGTTGGGACAGGAACCGTTCGGCAAGGATCGCGAGCGCATCCGCGCGTCGCACCGGCTGCGGCATGTCCTCGACTCGCGCGTCGTCGTGGCGCAGCCGCGCATCGTGCGGTTGACCACGGAATAACCAGTCCATCGCGCGATCGAGCGCTTGTAGCAACAGCGCGCCCTGCTCCGCAGGCAGGCGTCCCTCGAATACCAACGCACCCGACTCGTCCACATGGCAGTCGAACGTGCGATGCCGGTATGCGGCAAACGCGGCACTGCTTTCCTTCAGCCGTTCCGCCTGCCGCATCGACTTCACAACACGGTCCACCTGCGCCGCCGTGTTGGCCTTCGCCATCGCGACAAGATCGGACTCGTTGTCGCGATCGGCGATTCGCGTGATCGCGCGGACCTTCGAGTAGCTGAGGTCACCGTCGCGGAACGCCGCTCGCACTGCCGGCAGATCGGGCAACGCACGTGCAATGCGCACCTTCTCGCGCGCAGTGACGAGATCGATGCCGCAATGGGCGTTCAGCCAATGCGCGCAGCTCGGCATCGCTTCGTGGCGCCATGGGCGTTGTGCATCGAACTCGCAGATCAGTTCCAGCAGACGGAATTCGGCGCGATGGATATCGGCGCAGAGGAGAAGAATTTCGGTGCACAGCGTGTCGTTGCACATGCTTTGCCTCACAACTGTATTTTCGTACAGTATGCCAAGCGGCGCAATAGAAATACATAGCTAACAGCGATTCAGAGGGGCGTAAATTGACGCCTTGTGTGGGGCGCGCAGTGCCGGGTTAGAATGGCCCCATGCCCGAACTCGAAGACCACCTCGCACAGATTCCCCATGCCGCGGCCATCGGCATGACGCTCGTATCCCGCGCGGAAGGCGTCTGCGTCGTGCGCGTACCGTACGCGGAGCATCTCGTCGGCGATCCGGATACCGGCGTCATTCACGGTGGCGTCATCACCGCGCTGCTCGACAACGCATCCGGCATGGCAGTACGCAGCGAAGGTGGCGTGCCCGGCGAAGAGCGTTCGATGGCGACGCTCGATCTGCGCATCGACTACATGCGCCCGGCGCAGCCGCGCGAAGATCTGTTCGCCGAAGCGCATTGTTATCGGATGACGAGCAACGTCGCGTTCGTTCGCGCGATCGCGTATCACGGCGACCGCAATGACCCGATCGCGAGTTCCGTCGCGACGTTCATGCTCGGCACCCCCAACACGCCCGACACGCCAGCATGAAAATTCTTACCGAATTGCGCGAGCAGGGCCGCGCGCAGGACATGCAGGCGCTGGTCGACCATCTGCCGTATGCGCGCTTCCTCGGCATCCGCGTCGACCGCAAAGGCAACGAAATCACGACGATCCTGCCGTTTGCCGATCACCTCGTCGGCAATACGCGGCTGCGCGCGCTGCACGGCGGCGTCATCGGCGCGTTTCTCGAGATCACGTCGATCGTGCAACTGCTGTTCGACACGTCGTGTGAACGGCTGCCGAAGACGATCGATATCTCGATCGATTACCTGCGCTCCGGACGCGCGGTGGAGACGTACGGGCGCGCGATCGTCACGCGCCATGGTCGTCGGGTCGCCAACGTCCGCACCGAGATCTGGCAGGAAGCGCGCTCGGCGCCGGTCGCTGCCGCACACGGCCACTATCTGCTCACACCTGCTTAACGAGATCATACCCATGGCAAAACTCATCGAGCGCCACTCGCACAAAGACCCCGATCGGATCGCGTTGATCGATGCCACCGGCCAAACGAGCTGGGGCGCGTTCAATGCACGCGTGAATCGATTGATCAACGGCCTGCGCGGACTCGGGCTCGCGCGCGGTGACCTGATCTCGATCTACGCGGGCAACAGCCGCGCGTACTACGAACTGATGGCGGCAGCGGGCCACGCCGGCATCCTGTTCGTGCCGGTGAACTGGCACTTCACGCCGGAAGAACTGGCGTACGTGATCGACAACTCGGAATCGAAAGTGCTGATCACGGACGCCGAATTCACGCCGCACGCGCAGGCCGCTATCGCGCGCGGCGAAACGCCGTCGCTGAAAACGTGTATCCGCATCGGCGGCAGCGCACCCGGGTTTCTGGATTACGAAGCGTTCATCGCGGCGGCATCGGACAGCGAGCCCGACGCGCAGACAGC
>CAYUMA010000312.1:0-5513 GCA_964445675.1 uncultured Pseudomonadales bacterium
TTGTGGTCGAGTTGGCCATTCTTGCCTTTAGGCGCGGCCCAGCTTTCCCAGCGATAGGGTTCGTCGAGAATGCAGGCGTACTTCTTTCCTTCCAGCGCGGCCTCCATCGATTTGTCTTGGTCGAGACCGTCCCTGTATTTCCGGAACAGCAGCCAGGTGGTTTGTTCGGTGTAGTCGAGCTCGGTGGTGCAGCCCGCTTCTTTCCAGAGGACGTCGTCGATGTTTTTGAAGGCTTGTTCGAACATATGTCGTCTCGCGTCGTGCGGGTCATCGAACTCGATTGGATTTAGAGCGCGGCCTCGGCGAGGCGTCTCGCAAAGTCACTCACGTGAAGACGATCGACAGGCGCCCATTCGCGCGGGACCGCGGCGCCGCCTTCACGACAATCTGTACATCGCGCCCAAGCCTGACGAGGCAGTCCATCAAGCGGCGCTCAGAGAAACCGCGAAACCGCCCGCGCAGCAGATTGGAAAGTTTTGGCTGAGACATCCCAAGCAACTCAGCGGCCTCTGTCTGGGTGAGGCCTTTGCGTTTGATGATCTCGGCAATGTTGGTCACGAGCTGGGCCTTGATCACCATCTCTTCAGCATCGTCATAACCGAGATCGGCGTAGACGTTGTCGGTACCTAGCTCTAACGCCACACGTGGCTCCTTGCGCTTGCTCATCCTGTTAACTCCTTCGCGATCTGCTCGGCGGCTTGCAGCCGCTCCCTAATCAATTCCATGTCCTGCCTCGGCGTTGCGGTTCCGCTCTTGGCCTTTTTCTGAAATATGTGCAACACGAACACTCTGGCAGCGAAGCGAACGGTATAGACCGCTCGGTAAGTACTCCCGCGCCAGTCTTCGACGATCTCCAAAACGCCTGCAGACCCAAAGCCGTGTAACGGCTTGGTCTGTTCGTGTTTCTTCCCCGTCTGAGCTAGGTGAAGGGCGTACCCGAATGTATCGATCACCCCGTCGGGCAACGCCATCAAATCCTTCTTGGTACTTCCAAGCCATGCCAGCGGTTTCGGTTTGGAGAGTGATCGTATCGGCATAGTGCACTATACCCATTTGGATATATTTGCGCGCGTCGAGTTTCTAGGAGCGGATCCGCAGCGAACCCGTTTCCATCAGGAGGAGGCGGCGCTAACGAGTTGTCGATGTCGTGTGTGCGTAGCCGTCCATGGCGCGACGTTGCGGTGGTCGTTGACCCCGGCCCGGCCATCCATGGCCGCGCGCGCTCGCCTGCCGAAGCAGTGCTTCGGCTCGTCGCTGCGCGACGACCGGCGAGCGCCCCACGTCCGTTCCGGACGCGGCAATACGACTCACGCCGCAGCCGCCAAAATGAAACGGGCCCGCAAGGGGCCCGTTTCGTTTTGGTGGAGGCGGCGGGAGTCGAACCCGCGTCCGTCGGCACTCGGCCATCAGCTCTACATGCGTAGTTTCGTCTATTGATTTAGCTTCGAGTCGACCCGGCGAGCAGGGTGTCCCAAGCGATCCCGATTGGTTTTAACGACGCGGCCCCGGGCGAGGCGTTGTGCGCGATCCTGTGAAACGTGCCGCTGATTTCATGCCACAGGCAGCAATCGTCAGCGTAAGCCGACTAAGCGGCTAGTGCGTAGTTTTCGTCGTTGGCAACTATAAAAGTTGCAGTAATTGTTTTACGAGAGTTACTACCCTCTCGGCATGCACCTTTGGCGTTGTCACCGCCGTCGAAGCCAGGTCGCCCCCAGTTCTCAAAATCAGTTGGGCAGTGTACCACCCTGCACAATGGGGCCTACGCCGAATGCTTCAAGACGCGACGTTGTTGGAGTTTCCAGTCGCGGTCGCGTTGGCTTGCGCGTTTGTCGTGCTCCTTCTTGCCTTTCGCGAGCGCGACTTCGCATTTCACTTTGTTGGCCTTCCAGTACAGCGACGTCGCGACGCACGTGTAGCCCTTCTGACTCGTCTCGGCGAACAAGCGTGCGATCTCTTTTTTGTGCAGCAGCAGTTTGCGCTGGCGCGTCGGATTGGCGATTACGTGGGTCGAAGCACTCACCAACGGCGTGATGGTGGCGTTAATCAGCCAGGCTTCGCCATTGCGCATCACGACGTAGCTGTCGACGAGCTGGGCTTTGCCGCTGCGGATGCTCTTGAGTTCCCAACCTTCGAGCGCGATCCCTGCCTCGAATCGATCCGACAGTTCGTAGTCGTGCCGCGCGCGGCGATTCTGCGCGATCGGCGGCGGTCCCTTGGTTTTCGATTTGGCCATACGCGCGAGTATAGAGGTGCTTGAGCGGCTTACCCAGAATTGTCGAGAATGCGGAATCGTTGATCGTCAGGAAAACTCGTGAGCGACCTGCGCATTCGCGTTGAAGTCGTGTATGCGATGCCGTCGCATCAGCGACACCTGGAACTGATGCTGACCCAGGACGCAACGGTGGCCGATGCGTTGGCGCGCGTTGCCGCGGCGCCGGAATTTGCCGATCTCGACGTCCCGAGTCTCTCCGTCGGCATCTACGGACGCCTGGTCGCCGACCGCAGCCAACGCCTCAACGAAGGGGATCGGATCGAGCTGTATCGACCATTGATCGTCGATCCGATGACGGCGCGGCGTCGGCGCGCCAGCCGGGATGCGGAGTAGACGCCACTACTCCACGAGTTCGGCGGCTCCCCTTTCGAGCTGCCGGCGCTCCGCCAGGATCGCGGCATTGCGCTCGTGGTCCTGGCGCGTGAGACGGTAGCGAGTGAAGAACGCGATCGATGCCAGATTGAACAGGATGACGATGGTCACTTGAATCAGCGCCATCTCGTCCAAAATGCTCGGCGCCACGGTGCCCGGTACGGCGCGTGTCGGGAACGCGACCAGCGAGATGACTGCGCCGGCAACAAATGCGCCGCCGCCATGGGCGACCTTGTCGAGCACCTGATAGGTCGAGAACATCAACCCCTCTGAACGCACGTTGGTCTTGACCGCAATGTCGTCGACCGTGTCGGCGATGGCCGAACCGAGAATGATGTGACAGGTAATCGCCAGCGTGTACGCGAACGCGATGTTGGTCATGAGAATCGGCAGCAGCGAGGCAGAACCGTTCTCGGGCATCACGCCGAGGAGCCGCAACGAGATGGGGCCGATCGCGGTCAGCAACCACAACGCGTAGAGCCCGATGATTGCGCGCTTCTTGCCGAACTGCGCTGCGAGCCGGGGGCCAAGCCACAGCGAGATCAGCGACGCGACGGGTACGATCGCGACCAAGTACGCAATCTGTTGCGGCAGGAGGCCCCAAAAGTGGAGATTGATGTAGCTGACGAGCCCGGCACTCGTGCCCGCACCGAATCCCATCATCAATCCGCCGAACATCAGCATCAGCAGCGGTTTGTGCGTGAGCGCTGTTTTGATTTGCGATAGCTCGGAGCGCAGCGTGATTCGGGTCGGCCGCGGCGTGTGCAGATATTTGATCCGGCTGTGCGTCGCGGCGGTGGACGTCAGAATCGCGACGAGGATCACCACCGCACAAATGAGGCCGAATTCCTCGTAGCGCCCGCGGTTGAGCACGCCGAGCGGGTTCGCCTCGTCCTGCCGCAGAAATACCTGATACAGAACGATGCTCGTTCCCGCGCTACCGACCATCAGGAAGAACCAGCGGAACGCGATCAGCCGGGTACGCAGCGTGTAATCCGGCGCGAGTTCCGGCGCGAGCGCGAGCGACGGAACCTCATACAGCGAAATTGAAATGTTCACGAGCACGAGCATCGCGATCGTGAACGCGAGCAACATTCCGGGCGAAAGACCGCCCGGCGCGTGCCACATGAAGAAGAAGCCGAGCGCTGCCGGCAGCGCCGACGCATACATCAACGTGTGACGCCGTCCGAGAGGCGAGCGCAGCCGATCCGAAAACCAGCCGATGAGGGGATCCGTAAACGCGTCGACGACGACGCTGACCATGATCGCGGTCCCGACGAGCACCGCTTCCAAACCGATCACCTGATTGAAATAGAGCATCAGCAGAGCGGAAGACAACGGCACGCCACCAATCCCGAAGGCGATGGACCCAAAGCCGTAGCTCACCTGTTGGGTGGTCGTCAGCGGCGCAACGTCATTCGGTGTCGTTGAAGTATTGATCGCGCGCATTCGTTGCAATCGGCGGGTAGGAACTTTAGCGAGTCTTTTTGCCACTGGCGCGCAGTATCTGCAGTGTTACTAGGCGCGTCGTTCGCGTGCGGTACATTGGGTGGACGAGAGTGGGGGCACTGTTGCGTTGAACGATCGTCGCGCCCTTGCGGGCATTGGTGTTCTCGATCTCGGCGGCACCGTTGCGACGGCCTATTACGGCAAGCTGTTCGCCGAGCACGGGGCGGACGTCATCGACGTCGAACCTCCGCGCGGTGCGCACGTCGTGCTCGACGCGTCGGTCGGCGATGCGCGTGTGTCGCTCGCCGATCTCGAATCTGTCGCGCCCGGTGTGGTGTATTCGCGGATCACCTGGTTCGGACAGACCGGGCCTTACGTCGATTTCGCCGGCACCGCCGGCACCTGTCGTTGCGCCGCGTATGCGCGTCAACCGCTTCCCCCCGACGTTCCCGTTGGGGATTTACCCGTGTCGTGGTGGTTGGCTCGGCGTCACCACACTGACGCCGAACCAATGGGCGTCATTCAATCGCGCGGCGTGGGCAGCACTAGCCGGGGGGCGGCGTTGACGGGACTTCGGTCGGTGACAATGAAGCGTCTGCTGGCGCCACAGCGTCGTCTTGCGCGCCCGGCAACAACAAGTCCTCCTGCGCCTTCGCCGCTGCCGCCTCGACCTCCGACGTCTGCGGCACATCGCCGGAGAAGCTCGTCATCACGTCGTTGTCGAAGAACAACGACATCCTGATCTTCTGATACACGACGGATCCGACCTGCAGAGAGTAGACGTAGTCCCATCGGTCCGGATTGAACGGATCGCGCAACACCGGTTCGCCCATCACGAACGCCACCTGGCGCCGCGTCATGCCCACCTTCAAGCGGTCGACCATTTCCTGCGTGATGACGTTGCCCTGCTGAACGGCCACCTGGGACACTCTGGGCCAACTGAAGTGACACGCACTCAGCAGCAACAGAATGACGACAGCGAATGGACGCACGCACGCTCCGGACATCGATTGGGGCGGCCGATAGTAGCGGCCGCGGCGGAGGGTGGAAAGACTTGGCGCTATCCGCGTGCGCCCGCGGTGATCAGTTCTTCAGCGTATTCGATCGTCTTCGGCGTAATGTCCTGGCCCCCGAGCATCCGTGCGAGTTCGGCGATGCGGCCCGCGCTGTCCAACGGTTCGACAATGGTGTCGTACTCGCTCGTCTTGCTGATCAACAGATGGTGCTCGCCGCGCGCGGCCACCTGCGGCGCATGTGTCACACACAGAACCTGCGTGTGCCCCGCGAGTCGGCGCAACAATCGTCCAACGACGTCGGCTGTGGTGCCGCCGATGCCGACGTCGGCCTCATCGAGAATCAATGCCGGCAGCTTCGACTTCGCGGCCGCCACCACTTGAATCGCGAGACTGACTCTGGAGCG
>CAYUMA010000313.1:0-3869 GCA_964445675.1 uncultured Pseudomonadales bacterium
TGCCAAGAAGCTGGGCTGTCGACACAAGGTCCATGATCTTCTCCCGCTGTGAGTGGCGAGAGACTAACGCTGATCACGGAAGCGGCGGAACGTTCGGTCTGATTCGCCGACCTGGAGTTCCGGATCAACCCTGACGGCTACCGCGACTTGGCGACGGCCAGCCAGCCTCGGCAGCCACGCGCACCAGCATCTGGTTCGTATCGAAATACACCTGCCAGTAGTGGTCGGGGTGCGTGTACGGACGCACTGCAATCACGGGACCGGTGAGATTGACGTCGAGCAGGTTGATCTCGGGCGCGGGTTCGGTTGCGACGTTGGGAATCGACTCGACCGCCGCCTTGAAGCGCGCGATTGCATCGAGCGGATCCACGCCGGAGATGAGTTGCGCCGTGCGGTCGACGCGGCGCACCGGCAATGCGGAAAAGTTCTGGATCGTCTCCGCGAAAATTCTGCCGTTGCCGAGAATGGTCTTGACGTTGTCCGGTGTGATGATCGTGGTGCCGAACAAGCCGAGTTCGTGAACCGTGCCGACGATACCGCCGATCCCGACGAAGTCGCCCACTTTGAACGGGCGCAGCACCAGCATGAATGCACCGGCCGCGAAGTTGCCGAGCATGCCGCTCCACGCAGCGCCGATCGCGAGGCCGGCGCCTGCGATCAGCGCGGCGAACGACGTCGTCTGGATGCCGAAGTAACCGAGGATGCCGAGGACGAGCACGATGTTGAGCGTCACCGAGACGATCGAGCCGACGTATTTCGTCAACGTCGGATCGACGTGACTGCGATTCATCGTCGCGCGGATCAGGCCGATGACCGTACGGATCAGCCAGCGCCCGACGAACCAGAACACGATCGCCGCGAGGATCTTGGTCGCGACTTCGATCGCGGTCGTACTCAGAAACTGGCCAATGGCCTGCGTGTCGATCATGGTTGTTCCTCTCACCAGTCCAGATCGTCCGGGATCTTGAATTTCGCGTAGGGATCGTCGGCTTGGAGTTCGGCGCTCGGCGCATCGTTGCAAAGGACTACTGTTGCCGCGTCGCGCTGCCGGATCTTCGCTGCGGCGGCCGTCGGCACGAGTTCGTAGCGATCGTCGAGTTTGACGATTGCCAGCCGGCCGCTCGCGAGACCGTCCTGCTGCCGCCGGGTCACCAACAGCTTTCTGATGGCGCGGCCGTCTTTGAAATTGAAAGCGATGTCGCCGCCATCGCGCGGTTGGCGGTTCAACTCGATCAGTTGCCGGATCTGCGCCGCGAGCGCCTTCGCGTTCGTTTGCCGATCGCGTTCCTCGTTCAACGCACGATCACGCGCGGCCTTTTCGACACGGGTGCGTTGTGCCGCCAAAGCTGGGTCGTCCTCGCCAGCGCCGTGTGCTTTGCGCTCCATCTCTTCTGCGTGCTTGACGCGCTGAGCTTTTTTCAGCTTCTTCTCGTTGACGAGTCCGGCTTTGCGCAATTGATCCTGCAGTGAATCGGCCACGTCAGCCTCCTTTGGGTTCTTTGAGCTGCTCGGCCATACGTTCGGCAATCATCACGGTCGTTAGATGCGTGTTCGCGCACGGGACGCTCGGCATGATCGACGCATCGATGACGCGCAGTCCATGAAAACCGAGCACGCGACACGCCGGATCCACGACCGCGAGCGCGTCATCGGGCGCGCCCATGCGGCAACTGCTGGTGCCGTGTTGCGCGTCACCGGCGTTGTGCAGCGCCCACGCATCGATTGCGGCGTCGGAGTCGAGTGTGTCGATACCCTCACCGGCGGCGCCGGTCGCGATCAGTTCAGCGATGTCGCCGAAGCCGGGGCGGCGCGCGAGGTCGATCATGCGTCTGATGCCGTCGCGCATTCGTAGCACATCGCGGCGATCGTCGAGCATGTTCTCTTCGATGATCGGTTGCGCTGTCGGATCGCGCGACGCGAGCCGGATCGTCCCGCGCGAAAAACACTCGTTGACCCAGACGCCGAGCAGTCCGAAGTTCGCGGACGGCGCGCGCGTGTGGCGGCCCAGTCCGTCACCGAGACGGTTCATCGCGACGAGCATCATGTCGCCGGGTCCGGCATCACTCATCGCAGAGGTGTAGCGAATGCAGCAATTCGTGTGGCGAAAATCCGGTGGCGGAATCGCACTTGGCTTGAGCACGATCGGGAACGCCGCAATGGGGTGATCCTGGAAGCTGTCGCCGACCGGCAATGCGGCGCGCACGTCGATGCCGAGTGCGGTCAGATGCTCGGCCGGTCCAATGCCCGAACGCAGCAGAATCGGCGGGCTGTGGATTGCACCGGCCGACAGGATGACCTCGTTGGCGAGAACGTCGTGCGCGCGGCCGCGCGTCACGCACCGCACGCCGATCGCACGATCACCGTCGAACAGCACGGTATCGACGAGCGTATCGCACAGAACGCTGAGATTGTTGCGGCCGCGATGTGGATCGAGGTACGCATCGTTCGTGTTGACGCGCGCCTGATCGCGGCTGTTGATCGCGTACGGCGACACGCCGAGCGCCCCCGGCGCGTTGTGGTCCGGTGCCCACGGATAGCCGAGATCGATCGCAGCTTCGGCGAGCGCCAGATCGACCGGCCCCCAGTTCGACATCGGCGCGCGGTAGATCGGGATCGGGCCGCTGTCGCCGTGATAATCGGCGGCGCCGTAGCGCAAATCGGTTTCGAGACGCTTGAAGTACGGCAGCACATCGGCGAATCCCCAACCGGCACACCCGGCCGCGGCCCAGCGGTCGTAGTCCTGCGGTACACCACGAATCGCGATCTGGCCGTTGATCGTCGAGCTGCCGCCGAGTCCGCGCCCGCGCCAGTACAGGCGCGGCTTCTGCGCGTGCGTGCGGCGCGCCTGCAACGTGTCCCAGCGGAACATCGCGAAGTCGGGGGCATTGATGATGCGCGACGGATTCGGACTGCGCATCGCAGCGTGCGCATCGGAGCTTCGATGATCGGGGCCGGCTTCGAGCAGGGCGATCTGGACCGCGGGGTTCTCCGACAGCCGCCCCGCAAGCGTCGCGCCGGCTGAACCCGCGCCGACGATCACGTAGTCATATTGCATAAGAGAACATCGCGATCAGGAGATCGCTCCCACATCAACGCCAGAGTCGAGTTCAATCACACCTTCGGCGCGTGATGCGCGGGCATTGCAGACTGCGCGTTGCCGCCTTCGGCGAGCGCACGCGCAGCGCGTTCGTTCTGCATGATCTTCGTGACCACCGCATTGGTCGCGCGATCGAATACGTCGCGGTGTTCGATGACGTGGCGCTGCGATTCGCGATAGCTCGCGAGCAAGCCGTTCACTTCGGGAATCACATAGCGCGCGATCAAATCCCAGCTGCGCAGCGACGCTTCGCGATTCGCCCAGTCGTGCGCGAAGCCGATCACGGTGCCGAAGCCGCCGGTCACTTCGAGCATTTGGCGCAGCGACTTAACGAGATCGTCAGGCGTGCCAATCACGGCAGCCGAACCTTCGACGAACGCGGTCTGATCGACTGCGTCGTCCGCGTTCTTGAATGCTACGGCGCCCGGGCGCATCAACGTGCCGACGGTGTATTCGTTGTGCCAGCGCAACAGGCCATCGCGCGCTTCGACGCGCGCCTGCTCGCGCGACTCGGCGACGTGCCACGTCATCACGATGCGCCAGTCGCGACGGTTGACCGAGTTGCCACTGATCTGCGCGGCTTCTTCGGCAAAGCTCCATTGCAGCGGCAACGCCTGCAGACCCGCGGTCGACACCGACCCGATCGACAACACGCCGGTGCCGTGTTTGCCGGCGAGCGTCATGCCGGACGGGCTGATCATCGACGCCACCGCGAACGGGAGATCTTCCTGCAGCGGCAGCAGTTGCAGCCGCGCGTCGCGCAGCGTGAACC
>CAYUMA010000314.1:0-2069 GCA_964445675.1 uncultured Pseudomonadales bacterium
CAAGATCGCAGCGCAGGACACAAAACTCGCGGCGAAGCGCGACACCGTCACGAGTTCGCTTCGATTCGCCGATACGTTCCCGCAACACGAACATGCGGCGGTTGTACTGGGTGCCGCGGCCGAAGATCTGTACGAGATGGAAGACTTCCCGCTCGCACGAAGCTCCGCCCTGCTGCTGATCGAACGTTTCCCGAACGCGGACCCGGCCGTCGTTCGTAGAGCCTGGCTGGTCACCGCGCATTCGTCGTTCGATCTCGCGCAGTACAGCCAAGCGGAGCAAGCCTACGCGCGGGTGCTTGCGGCAACGCCCGAGCAGGACGAATCGCATCCCGCGCTGGTCGAAAACCTCGCCGCGTCGATCTACAAACAAGGCGAGCGTGCGAACGAAGCCGGCGACTATCGTGTGGCGGCAGACAACTTCCTGCGCATCAAGCAGGTCGCGCCGACGTCGAAGATCCGCGCAGGTGCGGAATACGACGCCGGCGCCGCGCTGATTCGCCTGCAGGATTGGAATGCCGCGGCGCAGGTACTCGATGATTTCCGCGTCGCGAATCCCGGAAACGAGCTCGAAAAGGAAGCGACGAAACAGATTGCATACGTTCAACGCAAAGCGGGCGAGTTGTCGCAAGCCGCCGCGGAGTACGAGCGTGTGGCAACCGAATCGGACGACGCGGCGCTGCGCGCAGAAGCGTTGCTGCTCGCCGGTAACTTATACGAACAATCACACAGCACCGATCGCGCGCTGGCCGTCTATTCCCGCTATGTGGAGCAGTTCCCGAAGCCCGTCGAGGCCGCCGTCGACACACGATTCAAAATGGCGGAGATCTTCAAAGCGGCCGGCGAAACGTCGCGTTATCACGAACAGCTCGAACACATCGTTCGCCTCGACGCCACTGCCGGCGGCGAACGAACCGATGCTACGCGCAATGTCGCAGCGCGTTCCGCGCTGACATTGGCCGGACCGTTGTACGAGCGCTTCGCGGCGATCCGCTTACAACAACCTTTCGACAAGAGCTTGGTCGACAAGCGCCGCGAGATGGATGCCGCAATCACCGCCTTCAGCGATCTCGTCGCCTACGAAGTCGGAGAAGTCACAGCGGCAGCGACCTTCTATCTGGCCGAGATCTATTCGAACTTCAGCCGCTCGCTCATCGAGTCGGAACGCCCCGGCGGCCTGGCAGCCGGCCCTTTGCAGGACTACGAGGACGCGATCGAAGAGGAAGCGTTCCCGTTCGAAGAGCGCTCGATATCCGTACACGAGAAGAATCTCGAGCTGATGCGAGGCGGCGTCTTCAACGCGTGGACGCAGAAGAGCCTCGCGCGGCTCGCTGAATTGATGCCCGGACGCTACGCAAAAGCCGAAATCAGCAGCGGCTACCTCGAGTCGATCGACCAGTACAGCTACCAGGCGCCGGAACCGGTGGTGCCCGAGGGCGCCTCAACGGAACTGTCGGAGCAACCGACCGACGCGCAAAAACCGGCGGGCCTCACGACAGAGCAACCGACCGAACGTTATCCCGGAGTCGCCAATGCAATCACGCAATGAGGCATTGCGGGTGGTACGGCGAGCGCTGGTTTGCTCGACCATCGCCTTTCTCATCGGGTGCACAACGTCCGCTCCTGAGCGACCTGCGGCCCCGCAAGCGTCGATGCTTGAAACGCCTACCGGCTTCACGATCACCGAAGACGCGCGCATCGACGACGCTACGCGGGAGCGATACAGCGCGGCGCTGCGCCTGCTCGAACAGAAGAACTACAGCGGCGGCATCGCGTTGCTGCTCGAAGTCACACAGCGCGCGCCTCAGGTTTCCGCACCGCATATCGATCTCGGAATCGCGTACGGCAGGTCGGGCGACCTCGACCGCGGCATCACCAGTCTCGAGCGCGCTGTCGAACTGAATCCGCGTCACCCGGTTGCGTACAACGAACTCGGATTGCTCTATCGCAAAAAAGGCGATTTTGCGAAGGCGCGCGCGAGCTACGAGACGGCGCTCCAACAGTCGCCGCAGTTTCAATACGCGCGACTGAATCTCGCAATCCTGTGTGATCTGTATCTCGCGGATGTCAGT
>CAYUMA010000315.1:0-1908 GCA_964445675.1 uncultured Pseudomonadales bacterium
CAAGCGCAGCGTCCGCACCGTGATTCTCGTGTCCGCCGTTGTTGCGGTGCTGGCAACCGCACTGGTCGTCCTCATTCGCGAGAGGTACGAACAAACCCAGCAGACGCAGGCGCTCGATGAAATCTCGAAGCTGGTGTCCGAGGATCGATACGCTGCCGCCTTCCGCCGCGCACGCCCCTTGGTCGAATCGTCGGGCATCGATACCGATCCGGCGCTTCGTGAATTGTGGCGCCAGATCGTCGTCCCGATCGCGCCGATGGTTTCCCAAACGGGTGCAACCGTCTACTTCAAGCCGTACGAGGAGACTGACGGTGAGTGGCTGGAGGCGGGTTCCACGCCGCTAGCGAAGCCGGTCGACGCGCCACGCGGCGTGCTGCGGCTCAAGATCGAAAAGCCCGGCTTTCGCACGAGCTACGTCGCAGTTGCGAACCCGGGTCCGCTGCTGCAATTGGCCGACGCCCTCTCATCGATCTTGGGAGAACCTCTTCCGGCCACACCGCCGATCGAACTCGTCGCAGACGGTGCACTCGGCGACGACATGGTGCTCGTACCCCATTCGAACCTTCCGGTACTTCTCTCCGGCTGGTCGCCCACCTTCCTCGGGGGCCATCAATACGACATCCCGGGCTTCGCGATCGGCCGCACGGAAGTGACCAACCGCGGTTTCAAACAATTCGTCGACGCAGGGGGCTACGACAACGCATCGTACTGGCAGGGGCTCGAATTCGCCGACGCCGGACGCACACTCACGTTCGACGACGCGCGGGCGCGGTTCGTCGACACGACCGGACGCACGGGCCCGGCCGGCTGGCAACTCGGCAGTTTCGCGACCGGTACCGGTGATCTGCCGGTCGGCGGCATCAGCTGGTACGAGGCGGTCGCCTATTCGCGTTTCAAAGGGCAGGCGTTGCCGACCGTCCATCACTGGTTGCGCGCGGCATTCGCACCGTTGGAAGGCGCGTTCCCAACACGATGGCCTATACGACGCCACCGCTGCATCGATCGCCGGAATACGGGATGCGCCTGATACATCTTCTGGCGGATGCTCCGCTCGACGAGGCGCTCCTCGCACCCATTCAACTCTCGCTCGATTCGCCACTCGCGCGACGCGCACCCGTGTCCGACGAGGCGTTCGCCGCGATGCGGTTTCAGTTCACGGCGACGCATCGCGCGCCGACATCGGTCGAGATCGAGCAGATCGCCGAAACGGACGCATGGGTCGCCGACGAAGTGCGACTCGGCTTCGCGAACGCCGAGCCGTTCACTCTCTACCTCGTCCGCAGTCGCGATCATCGAGGCGCACTGCAGCCGATCGTGTACGGCCCGGCCGGCGACGCGACCCTTTCAGCCCAACCGAACCGCGCGATTCTCAACCAGCTGAGAGTGGCCGACTTCGTCGCGAACGGCGGTCGCGCGCTGGTGTGGCCCATCTGGGCGCTCACCTATCAGCGCTTCGAATCGATGCCGACCGACCCGGGCGGGGCTGCCGAACGGCAGCGTCGAGCGCCGCTCGCCTGGTACCAGGACCTCGTGACGACGCTCGACTATCTCTCGACGCGCGACGACATCGACGCGCAACGGAGCGGCTACCTCGGACTCAGTTACGGCTCGATTCTTATCGCGCCGCCGTTGCTCGCCACCGAAGGGCGCGTGAAGGCGGCAGCATTGGTCGACGCAGGCTTGCTCAACCAGTACCCGCTGCACCCGATGTACGATGGCATCAACTACCTTCCGCGCATCACGACGCCGATCCTTGTACTCAATGGGCGTTACGACACCCTCCTTCCCTTCGAGACCTCGCAGAAGCGATTCTTCGATCTGCTCGGCACGGCCCCGAACGACAAGCGTTTTGTCAGCTATGACGACGCCCATATCGTCGCGCTCGGCAACGAAGGCAAACGCGAGGTC
>CAYUMA010000316.1:0-2748 GCA_964445675.1 uncultured Pseudomonadales bacterium
CTGGCAGTCGTCACGACCACCGGCCGCGTGCTCGTGCTGCTGCTGCCGCGACTCGAATCGCAGATCAACGCGTTGCTGCTGCATCGCGGGATCGAAGTGACCGGGCTGCGCGGCCGCTGGCATCTGCTCAATCCCGTCATCGACGTCGATCACGTGCGCTTCGAGGGCGGTCACGTCGGCGGGATGCAGCTGGAAGTGGACGTGCTGGAGAGCGCGTTACACAGCACGTTGATCGCGCGTCATCTGTCGGCGCAACTCGTCGAACTGACACCGGTGCGAGACGCCGGCGGACATTGGGGTCTGGGCGCGGGCAGCGGGGCCGCCGGCGGTGGGTTTGGTGCGACGGATCTGTTGCGCTATAGCGATGGCCTGCGGTTCCCGCTGGTGCGGGTACGCTTTGCCGACTCGCGCGACACGGTTACGTCGTTGGGCGAGGTGCGTGCGAGCGTGGTGCTCGCCAACGCGGGACTGCGACATTCCGGTGAGATCGTCGTCGCCGTGGAACATGGCGGAACCGGCGAGATCAGACTCGCGTACGACCTGACGGATGCGCTGTTCGGACGCCCGTCGAATGGGCGGATTGCGCTGGACGCCGAGCATTTCGTGCTCGAGCCGTCCTTCGGCGTGGCGGTCGGCGGCGGTGGCGCGCAGGTCGACCAGTTGCACGGCCAGTGGTCATTTTCGAAAGACAGCAGCACCGGCATGTTGACGCTGGCGGTGCGCGACTTGCAGCTACCCAGCGGCGCGTTGGACTCCGTTGACGCGGTCGTGCGCGGTTCGGTGGACCGCCTTGCTCGCCGCTGGGAGTTCGCCGTGGACCGATTGGGGGTCCATTCCAAACATGGGGCAGCGCGCCTCGATGATACTGTTGTCGCCGTGGCGGTCGGACTCGACGGCGCAGCTGAAGTCGAGGTGGCGCTGCCGTCGTTTGATGCGGGGCCGGTAGTCGGTGTCGTGCGCGATGCGGCGATGAATGTTCGCGGCGTAGATGAGTGGTTGGGTGGGCTCGCACCACGCGGGCGCATCGATGCCGCGCAGGCTCGCTTCGATGTCGGCAAGCGCGAGCTTGCTTATGTTGCGCAGGTCAGTGAACTCGCGCTCGAGGATTTCAAAGGCGTGCCGCACATCCGCAACGGTCGGGCGACCGTCGCCGGCACTGAGCACAGCCTCCGCATCCACGTGAATGGCGAGCAAATGGATTTCGGGTTGCTCAGCCATGTCGAGCAACCGATACGCTTCGAGCATCTCGACGGCGATGTGCTGGTGTGGTTTGTGCCGGGGCATCTCGTCGTTCGCGGTGACGCGCTCGCAGGGACTTTTGGGGCGTCGACCCTGCGCAGCCAGTTTTCGTTCGCGCGCCCGCCGGACCCGCTGGAGCAGCGGCTGCTGTTGACGCTGCGCATCAGCGACATCGATGCGCGTGAGGCCCTCAACTATGTGCCGCGCGAGTTGCCTCAGGCGTTGTTGCAGGGGCTCGATCACGCGGTCGCCGGCGGCTCTGTCGATGCGCTCGATCTCGTCTATCACGGTCACGTGCGCACGATTGTGGGCTTGCCGATGCGGCAGGCCGAATTGCGGGTACGGCTGCACGACGGCGTCGCGCGGTTCCACCCGGACTGGCCGGTGGTGACCGGCGTTGCGGGAGAGGTTGTGTATACCACGACTGCAACGACGGGCCGGTTCGACACGGGCAGTCTTGGCGGCATCGCGTTGCGCAACGCCGTTGTAGTGTTGCCGCATTCGCAGGATTTTGTCAGCTACGAAGGCAATGGTGCCGGCGACGGCGAAGCGTTGCGAGGGCTCATCAATGCGTCCCCTCTGGCGAAATGGTTGACGTTCGTCAAACCTGAGTGGACGTTTGCGGGACCATTCGACTACAGCGCGCAGCTGAAGATTCCGATCCGCAGCGCGTCGGCGGCAGATGTCGATCTGCAGTTCGACCTCAAAGACCTCACCGCGCGGCTCACGGACATGAAGCTCGAACTCGGGTCGTTGCACGGCAAGCTCCGCTACCGCTATCCCGCGCAGCTCGATGCCGACCTGATCAAGGGCTCGCTGTTCGGACGTCCCGTGCAGTTCGCGGTACACACCGAAGCGGGTCAGGTGCGCATCGCCTTCAAAGGTCAGGCGTCGGTCCACGAATTGACCGATTGGCGCCTGTTGCCGAATCCCGGTCTCGCCGAAGGCGAATTCGACTTTACCGGCGAGTATCGGATCCGACCGGGGTCGAACGAAGCGCCGGTGCTCGCGGTGCAGTCGGATCTCGCCGGCGTTGCGCTTTCGCTGCCGGCGGCGCTCGGCAAAGAGCCGCAGGATCCGCGCCCCTCGACGCTGCGAATCACGTTTGCCAGTCCTGCGAATCGGCTCGACGTTCAACTCGGCGATGTCGCGCAGGGGTGGTTGCGAATGGACGCGCGCGGCGTCCGCGGCGGCAGCGTTGGAATCGGTGTGGATGCCGCGAACGAACGCGGCGACGAAGATGCCGTGACGATCGACGGAGGTCTTGCGCAACTCGATCTGACAGGACGGCTCAGGGCGGATGAGGTCACGATCCATCCCGCGTTTGCGTGGGGCATGAACGCGTTCAAGATCGGTCGCGTCACGTATCGGGACAGCGGCTTCGATGACGTCGTGGCCGACATATGGAGTCGCGCCGGCGACCTGCAGATTTCGGTGACCGCGCCGGACGTCGAAGGCTCGATTGCGTGGACCGGCGCGGCGCCGCCGCAGCTCGATCTGCATTACCTC
>CAYUMA010000317.1:0-1984 GCA_964445675.1 uncultured Pseudomonadales bacterium
CTCGCGATGCACCTGGGGCCGATGATCGTCAACCGGGTCACGCGGCAGCTGTTCGACGCAGCTGAAATCGACGCGCTGCGCGCACTGCCGAACCCATCGCCGGCGCTGCGCCGGATGACGGAAGTAGCGGGCGCGCGCTTCGAACGCGCAGCGGCCGAGGCACAATACGTCGCGACGTTGCGCGCCGAGCGCCCCTGGATCGTCGAAGTGCCGCAGATCGTACTGCCGGGCCACGATCCCGCCGCGCTCGTCGACGGGATCATTGCGCATCTGCCAACGTCGCTCGAGGCACCGCATGGCTGAATCGACAGCGCTCGATCTCGTCGAGTTGAGCCAACGCAAACGCATCATCGTGTGCTGCGGCAGCGGCGGCGTCGGCAAGACAACCACGGCGGCGGCACTCGGCTACCTCGCCGCCACGCGCGGTCGCAACGTGCTCGTGATGACGATCGACCCCGCGCGACGACTGGCGCAGGCGCTCGGTCTCGACGCACTCGGCCACGAACCACAACCGATTGAAATCGACGCCGCGTCACAGGCACCGACCGGTGCTCCGGGCCGGCTGCACGCGATGATGCTCGACAGTAAGCGCACGTTCGATGCGTTGATCGAGCGCTACGCACCGAGCGCTTCGGCCCGCGAAACGATATTCGCGAATCGTTATTACCACCATCTGTCGAACTCGCTCGCGGGATCGCGCGAGTTCATGGCAATGGAGAAGGTGTACGAGATGGCTCAGTCCGCAGCATACGATCTGTTGATCGTCGACACGCCGCCCGCGCAACACGCGCTGGATTTTCTCGAAGCCCCCGAGCGACTCTTCGATCTATTCGAAGGCGCGTTCGTCAATCTGCTGCTGCAGCCGTATCGCGTCGCCGGACGCATCGGTTTCGATATCTTCCGGCGTTCGTCCGACCGCGCGTTGAAAGTTCTGGAGCGGCTGACGGGCTATGACGTGCTCGCAGATCTGTCGGATTTTTTTCTCGCCTTCGCCGGCATGTCCGCCGGCTTCAAGGAACGCTCGCAGCGCGTGCTGACGATGCTGCGTCAGCCGGAAACCAGCTTTCTGCTGATCTGCGCGCCGGAGCCCGCGAGCCTGGCGCAGGTCGACCGTTTTTTCACCCGCTTGTCCGCCGACGCGATGCCAATCGGGGGTGTCGTGGTCAATCGAGTGCACCAGGCGGATTCGATGCTCCACGCCGCGAGCCTGACGCCGCACGACATTGCGCTCATTCATTCGCTGCCCGATCGACATCTGGGCGGCGCTGATCTCGCTCAACGCCTGCTGGCCGCGCAGCGGGACCAATTGATGAACGCGGCGCGCGACACGGCCGCGATCGACGCCACCGGCTGGGCGCGATCACAGGTTCCGGTGCACCGCCTGCCGCACTTCGACCGCGACCTGCACAGCCTCGCGGATATTGCCGCGCTGTCGGCTTATCTGAGTCCTCAGACGGGCACCGCGACCGCGCCGGCATAGGCGTCAGGCACCGGCACACGAGCGCAACAGATCAACACGCCGCCAGGTGACGCAAGCCTGACCTCGTCCGGCCTGACGACTCCGTCGAGGCGCAAACCGCGCAGCGCACCGACACCTCGGCCAAGCGCTTTGGCGGCCGCTTCGACGAGCGTGAACGCGACGATGAGGTCCACGCCGAGAGCGTCGCGCACGTCCGCGACAATCCGTACCCGGTCGATGAGACGGGGACGCCGCGCCGCGGCTTCGAGATCCACGCCGAGCGGCCGACTACCCCAGCCGATCAGCACGCCTCCGGCGCTGTGCGAAAGGTTGAATTGCAGGTCGCCGGACGGCGACTGCGGCTTGCCGAACGCGTCGATGTCGATCGCGACTGCGGTCGGCGAAATACCCAGTGCCGCGCCGAGCGTCCTTCGCAACAGCGCCCGCGCGGCGACGTACTCGAGACGACGGCGCGCCGCGGCGAAGGCCGTGGCGCGCGCGCGCTCGACCTGCGACAACAACGCA
>CAYUMA010000318.1:0-5125 GCA_964445675.1 uncultured Pseudomonadales bacterium
CGGCTTCGAGGTGCAATGTGCGCAGCATCTGGCGGATGGCGCAGCGACGACGATTGCGCGCCTTGACTCGCAGCGCCGGCAGGTACCGTCCCACTCGACACGGGTCTGCGTCGGACGGGAGCGCCGAATGGGCCGTCGCGACGTGTAGTTCGGCGCCCATCAATCTGGCCAACTGCGCAGCGCGTATGACGATTTCGTCGTTGAGCTGCGAACTGGCCGTTTCGCAAAAGTCGATCGCGGCCAGAATTCGATATGGCTGCCCGGCATCCGGTTCCGGCAACTTTGCCCGATCCGCAACCCAATCGACGTCGAGATCAGCCCGCTTGTTCATTTCTCAACCTGCGCCTGGACTCTCCGTTGATTCAATGGCGCCGCCGCAAACGAAGCTATACGGTCTAGTACTTAGCCTTCGCCGTTGCCGCCGTTCGTGGAGAGATCCGAGTTCACGGCGCGCCGAGGTAGTCCATCTTCCCGAGTTCGACGCCGCCTTGGCGCAACAGCGCGTACGTCATCGTCACGTGGAAGAAGAAATTCGGCAGCGAGAAGCTCTTCAGGAACGTCTCGCCCGGGAATTTCATGGTCCGGCCCGGGCCGACCGGCAGCTCGATCTCGCGCGACTCCGAACCGTCGATCTTCGCGGCCGGGATCGATTGCGCGTACGCGATTGCTTTGCGAATGCGCGCACGCAACTCGTCGAGCGTCGTCTCGTCATCGGCCCACTTCGGCGGGTCTATGCCGGCGAGGCGGGCTAAGCCGCCCTTCACCTGATCCGTCGACATCTGGATCTGCCGCGCGAACGGCAACATGTCCGGCGTGAGGCGCATCGAGACATAGTTGTTCGGGTCGAACTTGCGCGCCTTCGCGTGCGCCTCGGCTTTGTCGAGCCAAACGAGCATGTTGTTGAGCATGCGGACGAAGACAGGAACGCTGGCAGAGTGCATCGAAATGGACATTAGGATGATCCTTCGTAAGTTGGATTAGGGGAGCTGCACGATAACGCGTGCGGGTCGCGACTACGCGCCGAAGATGCGCGCGTACGACATGGAAGCGGGTGCAGCCGATCATCTGCGCGCACCGACTCAATCGAACGAAGACGTTGAGGTGATTCACCCTGGCGTGCGCAATTGGTGGCGCAGTTCGCGCGTCTGCACCGGGTTCATCGGAGTGCTCATACGTTGAAGTCGCCCATCGCACCTTCAACGAACTCGGCGGGCGTTACCACCCGCCCGCGCATGCCGACATCCCCGACCAATCGTTTGTCTCCCGTCACCAGCAACAGGTCCGCCCTGGTCGCGAGCAGATCCCACAGCAACTGGTCGCCGCGATCGGGCGCCCGTGGTCCCAGAACGGGCACGATCACGATCGCGTGTTGCGCGATCGTAGTCAGAATGATCTCGATCTCGCCGTTCGTGAGGCGGTGCAACTTGCGCACCTTGGGCCGCGCGAGCACCGCGTGATACTCGGCCAGCAACGGCTCCGAGACCACGAACGGGAATGCCGCGCCGAGCATACCGTCGAGAACCCGCGCAACGGGAGACGCCTCAGTGGCGGTCAGCAGGCCTGCCACAACCACGTTGGTGTCGACGATGACGGCAGAACGACTCACCGCCGGCGGCGTACGCTCTTGACCTGCTCCTGCGCGACTGCGAGCGCCTGCTTGTCATTCAGCTTGCTACGCGCGCGTGCGCGCCGAACCAGTTCGAGCGCGTCTTCGCGCGGCTTGATGCCATAGAAATCGAGGCTCTCGTCGATCAACTGCCCGATGGTCTTGGCGCGCTGCGCCGAAGCTTCTTTGAGCGCCCGGTAGCGGGACTCGGAAAGGGTAATGGTGAGACGACTCATGCCGCCCTCGTGTTGGTGTTTTAGCACCAGTATGCTAACGCACATGTGCGCCAATGGCGACGGGGGGACGACCGGCCCGTGATCAACTGGGCTCAGGCGCTCCGATCAGCCGACGCACCCTGCGCTGTTTCGAATGGCTCAGAAGCCGTACCGGGCGTCGCTCGGTATGCCCCATCCTTCGGTGATTCGACCGCCGACCACTCGATAGACGATGAGACCCCCAGCCGTACCCGGCGCCTCTCCTGCCGTCGAACGGGTTGCGACGTAGACCAGTTCGTTGCCGATGGTCTGCCACTCGAGAAACTCTCCGGCGTACCTCGGGTACGCGGCGAACCACTCGGCGAGCATCGCCAGATAGGCGTCGATGTCATAGTCGCGTGCGCGCGCGTGAGTGCCAGTGAGGTGCCAGACTGCATCTTCGGTCCACCGGGCCCGGAAGCCCGCGACATCGCCGCGGGTCAAGCTTGCCCACATCGACTGCACGACCTCGACCGGGGAAACGGATGTCGTAGCCATGCGTTGCTCAGCCCCCTCTCGCAATCGTCGGCACGCCGGGCTCGAGCGCAACCCAACTCTGTTTGGTATCGCACCAGACGTGAAACATCGGCTTGAACGCGGACGTATCGTCGAGTGTGCCGGTCTTCAGAAACACGCTGTCCGGCTGCGACGGAACCGCCGAATAGATCGGTGAACCGCAGTTGCCGCAGAAGTAGCGCTGCACTGTGTTGCCGCTCGCGGTGTCGCTGTCTGCGTACAGCTTAGGCTTGCCGGCCGTGAACTTGAATTCTGCTTTCGGCACGACCGCGAGCGTCGAATACGCCGACCCCGCCTGCCGCTGGCAGTTCTTGCAGTGACACACGCCCGTCATCGCCGGCGCGTTGGCGAACTCGTACTTGATCTGCCCGCAGAGGCAGCGTCCGGTGATCGACATGGCTGTTCTCCCGATCTATGGCTTCGCGATGCGAGTGACCTGCGAAGCAACTAACTGCCAACGCCCGTCGCGTTCGACGAACGTGTCCGTAAACCGGAACACGCCAGTTACGTTGCTCCCCTTCCACGTGTAGTTCTGCGTCATCCGGCCCACGACCACACCAGTGTCGCCGTAGACCATCGCCTTCATGTCGTCGACGTCGAACGTCTTGAAGGTCAACGAGCCGTCGTTCAGCGAGTCCACGTCTCCGGCCCTGCCGTAGTAGACCGCTCCGTCGTAATCCGCATAGACGTATTCGTCGGCTTCAAGCGCTGCAATGAACCTCGCATCCGCTTTGAGGAACGCTTGCGCGCCGTCGCGCTCGCGCTGCATGAGCCCCTCTTGTTCCTTGGTGAGCGGATCAGACGCCTGGACAAACGACGCGAGCAGCAGCGCCGCGGAAATGGCCGGTAGCGTTCGAATAGCAAATTGTCTCATCGGTCCCTCCTGAATTGCGCTCGCGAGCATCAAGCGGGCAAACACCTCACGCGTCGATCGACGGTAGCGCGAGGTCGCTTCTCGCCGCAAGCGTTCGACGCGGAATCACAGACGCATCGCGCATCTGCAGCGATTGCGTCGCGCTCCCGTGTTGGCGGAGGTGCGGAATCGTTAGTTCGAGCAGTGTTCAAAGTGCCAGAAGTATTTCGGACCAATGTCAGCACCTATCACGAAGGCAGCGTCCACTGTGGCCATTGCACGGATCGCGCAAGTGATCCTGGTACTTCGCGGTCACAGAACGATCCTCGATCGCGACCTCGCCTAGGTCTATGGCGTGACCACCAAACGACTCAACGAGCATGTCAAACGCAACGCGCCACGATTTCCGAGTGACTTCGTGTTCCAGGTGACCGCTGAAGAAGAGTCCGCTCTAAGGTCGCACATTGCGACCTTAGAGCGTGGACGCGGTGAGCACCGCAAGTACCGTCCTTACGCATTCACAGAGCACGGCGCCATCATGGCGGCAAAGCTCACCACGCATGACGAAGCAATCGCAGCGATGCTCGCAGCGATTCGAAAGCTCATGAACCCCGTTCCCCCCAAGCGTCGCGGCATTGGGTTTTCGGCCGACATCGACGGCGCCTGAATGATCGTCTCCTCCTTCAGCCCGGTGTCACGCGATACTTGGAAGGAGGCGCGGCGATGCGTCATCCTGCGTCAGCCAACACAGGAGCGCGACGCATCATGCGAATTGAAGTGAACGGTGTCCGGCTGTTCTTCGAAGTCGAAGGCACGAAGTTCAGCCCGGATGGCCCGACGATGCGTGAACGGCCGACGCTGATCCTGCTGCACGGCGGACCGGGCTTCGATCACTCGAGCTTCAGACCGGCGTTCTCGCGCTACGTCGACATCGCGCAAGTGATCTACATCGATCATCGCGGCAATGGCCGCAGCGACCGCGAGCCGCGCGACACGTGGAAGCTCGCACAATGGGGCGACGACATCTTCGCGTTCTGCAAAGCGCTCGAAATCGACAAGCCGATCGTGCTGGGCCAGTCGTTCGGCGGCATGGTCGCAATGGCCTATGCGACACGCCACCCCGAACATCCCGGCAAGCTCATTCTGTCGAGCACGAGTGCCGCGATGCATCGCTACGTGGAACGCAGCGTCGCGATTTTCACCGCGAAAGGCGGGCCGGAGATCGGCGCGATGGCCCGGCACGTGCTCACGCAAGGCTATACGAGCCCGGAACTCGCCACGCAGTGGCTGGCGCGGGCAATGCCGTTCTACAACACCACGCCCGTCGCCGACCCCGATGCCCGCAGTCGCGCCGTGATGAGCTTCGCCGTGCTGATGGACTTTTTCGGCCCGGCCGGCGAATGCTTCACGTTCGACCTGCTCACCGATCTTGCAAAGGTGCGCTGCCCGACGCTGGTGCTCGGCGGTGAAGAAGATCCGATGACTCCGATCGAAGCGCAGGCCGACATCGCCGCCGCGATCGCGCCGCAGTGGGCGCGTTTTGTGCGTGTCGCCAACACCGGCCACGGTCCGTTCCGCGACGATCCCGCCGTGTACGACGTGATCCGGGAATTCATCCTCGCGTGAACGGTGCGGCAGGGCTGTTCCCCGCCGTCGCCAACAGTTCTACTCTGTCTCAATCCATGCAGGAGAGTATTCGATGAGTTGGGAAGCAGTCGCTGCAATCGGGCAGGTACTGGGGTCTGTTGCGGTGTTCGTGACGCTCGGGTATCTGGCGGTACAGATCCGGGTGGCCCACACCGTCGCAAGCGACACCAACCGTCAGCAGCGCGCGCAGGGCGTGCGCGACATGCTCCTCACGCTTGCCACCCATGAAGATCTGCGCAACCTATGGGA
>CAYUMA010000319.1:0-3067 GCA_964445675.1 uncultured Pseudomonadales bacterium
CGTCGTCGACTGCCGCAACTGCGCTGGCGGGTGGTCGGATCAAACCCGCCGCAGGCGTTGGTTGCTGCTGCCACGAAGCCAGACTCCGGCATCGAGTTGGCTGGCTTCGTCGCAAGTGTTCGCGATGAATATGAGCGCACGGACATCGTTGTTGTGCCGGTCATATCCGGTGGTGGAACCAAGTTGAAGGTGTTGGAAGCGATGGCGATGGGGCGTGCGGTTGTCACGACGCCGGTGGGTGCCGAGGGCATCCTCGCGCGCGCGGGCGTCGAGCTCGAGATCGCGGATTCGGCGCAAGCGTTTGCCCAACGGATTGTCGAACTCGTTTCGGACGCGACACACCGGGCCGCGATGGCAACGGCGGCGCGAAACCTCATCGAACGGTGTTACGACTGGCGCGTCGTCAATGCGCAGATGCGCGACGCAGTTGCAAAGACCATCGAACGCTCAGAGTCCGAGGCAACTTCGGCGCGTGTGCCGACCACCGACGCATGAAGCGCCACGGCGAACTCGATGTCTGATGCGCCGTTGATCGCAGAGGGCCTCTATTCGTACCAGATCGGCGGCTCGGAGCGGGTCGGTGTCGAACTCGCGATCGAATTCGCGCGGCGCGGCTATCGAGTTGTCTGCTTCGCCTTTTACGATTCGGGCGGCCCAATGCGCACGTTGGCGGAGGCCGCTGGAATCCGTTGTCTGGACTTCAACTATCTGAACAGGCGCTGGGGCATTCGGCGCGTGACGTACCAGGTTGCGATGTGGCGGATGTTGAGACGCGAGCGCATCGACGCGTTGCACGTGCACCATGCGACGGCACTGATCCTCAGTGGCATGCCGGCGCGGCTCGCGGGCGTCCCGCGGGTCGTCATGACCGAACACGCGTTGCATCAGTTCATAGAGCAACATTCATATCGTCGAGCGACGACGCGCTACTGCAAATTTGCGGATGCCGTCACGCTGGTCGAGTCGCAGCAGGTGCAGTACTTCCACGACGTGTTGGCAGTGCCGACGGCGAAGCTGCACTACATCTCCAATGGCGCGCGCCTGCGAGCACGCGACGGCGTCGTCGGTAGCCGGACGCGTCGCCAACTCGGCGTTCCACACGATGCTTTCGTGCTTATTTTTGCGGGCCGACTGCAACCCATTAAGGGCCTCGACACATTGCTGCGCGCAGCACACTTGTTGCCAAAGGATGCGTTCGGCGTGATTCGGATCCTGATCGCGGGCGATGGTCCCGAACGCGCGCGGCTCGAACGAGAACGTGACGAACTCGGATTGCAATCGATCGTCTCCTTTCTCGGACCGCGCAGCGATGTCGCGGACCTGCTGCAGTGTGCAGACGCCTTCGTCATGACGTCGATATCCGAGGGGTTGCCGATGGCGCTGCTCGAAGCAATGGCCACCGGGCTACCGTGCATTGCGACAGCAGTTGGCGGGATTCCCGATCTTTTCGCAGGCGGCGCCGGAATCCTGGTGCCTGTCTCAGATGCGCAGGCAGTGGCGAACGCAATCGCTCGTGTCATGGGGGACGGCGGTTTGCGCGCGCGGCTGTCCAGCCAAGCACGCGCCAGAATTGTTGAGGCGCACGATTTCGATCGCGTCGTCACGCGATATCTCGACCTACTTGGCCTGCCTCCGCATTGGCCGCCTACGGTGGAACGAAACAGCGGTTCGGTGCGGTGATCCCGGCGAGCAGAGAGTAGGCCGACCTTGTAGCGTCGTTTCAGGTCGGCGCTTCGGATCCGCTCTTGCCGAACCGATTCGTCGTGGCTTCCAATCGTCGAAGCACGCGATGCGTCGTGTACTTCAATGTGTCGATGATCCGTGACTCGCCGACTTGGCGTGGTGTGACGCCGGTTCTACGCAACAGCGCGTTGGTCTTGTGGGTGCCAATGGTTCGCGCACTGGCCGTCGAGTGAAACGTGATGCTGAATGAAACTGATACGTCGTCGCCGACATTGACCCAGTGTGGGCTCGACAGCGGAACATGAACGCCGACGCCCGGCGCGATCGCGAATGCGCATCCTTTGGTTGCAAACTCGTCTCGATACGGGAGGTTCCGAGGCGCGCCGGCGACCGCACGTTCCCGATCGACCTCGCTCAACAACGTGCGATCCTGTGGGTCGAATACCGTCATGACCTTGCTGCCTCGAACCTGTAGCAGGAAGTTGTGCTCGAAATCCACGTGATACGGGGTCACAGCACGCGGAGACGAGACGAAAATAAACGCTTTGCGCGCGACCATCCCCGGCGACACGCCGTCGATTGACGACTCGATCTGATCGAGGCATTCGTCCATTACCCGTCGATACTGAGCGTGTTGCTCGACGTTTTTTAGCACCATCCACGAGTTGCAGCGCTCGATGTTCTGCAACGTCTGGTCGATCGAAAGACCAGTTCGCGGAGTGAGCGCGGGTGCCTGGTTGACCGCAAGATCACCGGCGTTGTACTCGACGGATTCTTCCGGCAGCGCCGTCGACAACTCGATCAAGCGCGGCAGTTCGAACAGCCGATCGTCGGTCAAATCGTGAGTGATCAGAAACGGTGTTTTGTCGAAACTCGATTGCATCTGCACGGCGTCAAAGCGCAGCCGCTGGCGATTCGTCAGGCGTGTCTGCGATTGATTAGTGGCGGAGTGCATCTTCACCCTCCCGGACATGCCGCTTCGATATCCAGCGGTTCAGCTGCCGAAGTCGCGTCCAGTGATTCAGGAGAACCAACCCGGGACCTCGACAAGCCATCAGACATGTCGTCATCGTCCGGCGCCCGGTCCAGAGTCGATTGATCATAGAATGATCAGTCACGGCGCAAGAATCCATGCTGGAAGCGCCGGTGCCATTGTCGACAAAGTTGCGCATGTTGAAGAGCTCGAGCAAGACGCCCGGCGAATATTTGGAGAAGCGTTCGTCAAACGCGATCTTGGCTTCAAACGTTTCGACTTCCTCTAGCGAGCTTGTCACCGCCACAGCGGCGATCTGGATGATCGGGCGCCACACACTTAGGCCAGCCGTCTCCAGGTCAACAAACACCAAACGTGCGCCGTTATCCGTCCCCAACATTCCTCAGTTGG
>CAYUMA010000320.1:0-2032 GCA_964445675.1 uncultured Pseudomonadales bacterium
TTCGAGCGCGACCGGGTCATCGACGATCTCCAGACCGGCACTCGTCAACTGATGCGCCAACAACATCTGCGCGACTCCTTGAAATCCAGTTACGCGCTTTTTTCGTGAACCGCGCTGCGCCGCGTTTCCTCGCCATCTCGCAACATGCGCCAGCTGACAATCGGACCGACCGCCGAGAGCAGCTGGCCGACGAGGTAAATCGCGCCCGCGACGAGCAGGCCGACCTCACCGAGTTCTATGAGATGGTGCAGCACGGCGATGCCGAGTGCGAGGACGCCGGCAGCCGCCTCGACGACGGCGGGACGTCGAAAGCCGGTTGCCACGCGATCGTCGTCGGCTACGCGCGCGGCGCTGCCCGATACGATTGACATCTGGCCGGCGATAAACCAAGCCGCGACGAGTGAGCCGGCGCCCATCACGTACCACCAGCGCAACGTGTGTTCGACGCCGATGCTCGCGATCTGCGCGTCGACGAAGATCAGCACAGCCATCGGACCCAGCAGATCAATTGCGCGCGGCACGCGGTCGGTGACGACCGCCGCAAGCACGAAGCCGGTCCACATCTTGATGATGATGACGAAGGCGACGAGCGCCTGACACCAGATCCGGGCGGCGACGATCGTGAACTCCCACAGCGCATCGAGCGTCGGCAGCAGATTCAACAACTGCTGCAACGCGAGCGCCACGATGATGCTGACGAGCGTGATCTGAATCGTCGGGAACAGGGTCCGCGCCTTGTCGGCTGGGTCAGCCATGATTGTGCATCCGTGACATGACGAGGTATCCGAACTCGCATCTTATAACGTGTTGTACCATTCGCATCTTTTGTCGAGCGGGTGAAGTCGTGACAGCGAAGCCGAAGAAATCTCTGGGCCAACGCGTCGTCGTCGCAGGGGGCAGTCTCGGCGGCATGCTCGGTGCGCGCGCGGTCGCGCCGCACTTCGATGAAGTCGTCGTGCTCGAACGCGACGTCATCGCGGCCGCGCCGGCACCGCGGCGCACGACGCCGCAATCGCATCACGTGCACATGTTGCTGAAGGGCGGTGAAAACGCCATCGATCGAATGCTGCCGGGCTTTTGCGCGGACATCGAAGCCGCCGGATCCGTGACGATGCGGGCGGGCCTCGATCTACTCGCCGCGTCCGAACTCGGCTTCGCGCCACGTTACGACGCCGGCCTCGATCTGCACGGACAGAGTCGCTGGATGCTCGAGCATCGGTTGCGGCAGCGCGTGCTCGCGACGACGCCGAACGTCGAGCTCAAGGGCGGCACCACGGTGCGCGGCCTCGTCCACGACGCGCAGGACAATCGGATCCGCGGTGTGAAGATCGAGTCCGACGGCGGTACCACGACGCTCGACGCCGATCTCGTTATCGATGCAACCGGACGTGGCGAGGGCGGCTTACGCTGGTTGTCCGCGCTCGGCGTGCCGCCACCCGAAGTCGAAGAAGTCCTCGTCGATTTCGGCTATTCGAGTGCGATCGTCGAACTCTCGCCCGATCCGGCGCGTGATTGGAAAGCGCTCGCGATGGGCAATCTGCCGCGCGTCGGCGCGCGCGGCGCGGTGCTGTTGCCGATCGAAGGCGGGTTGTACATCTGTTCGCTGGGTGGTCGCGCCGGTGATTATCCGCCGGACAACGTGGCCGACTTTCTCGAGTTCGCGAAGAGTCTGCCGCACCCGCACATGTACGACGCCCTGCGTGATGCGCGTTTTGTGTCGGGTGTCGCGCGGATGATTTATCCGGCGAATCGCCTGCGGCATTACGAGCGTTCTGCGACGCTGCCGCGCGGCCTCATTCCGCTCGGCGATGCGTTGTGCAGCTTCAATCCGACGTATGGGCACGGCATGACGTCGGTCGCGCTACAGGCCGAGGCGCTGCTGACAACGCTCGAACAGCGCGAACCCGGGCAGACGCTCGATGCGCTGCTGCAGACGTATCTCGAGCGCGCAGCCGAGGTCGTGCGGATGCCGTGGCGGCAAGCGAACTACAACGATTTCCTGTACCCGACGACGCAGGGCGACCGCGCGATG
>CAYUMA010000321.1:0-1528 GCA_964445675.1 uncultured Pseudomonadales bacterium
GGTTCGATCAAGGTCGATGGTGCAACGTTCGCGATCGACGGCCTGGGCCTGCGTGATCACTCGTGGGGTCCGCGCTACTGGCAGGCCATTCACTGGTATCGCTGGTTGCCGATGAACTTCAGTCGCCACTTCGCGATGATGGTGTCGATCACGTGCGCGCCGAATGCCGCGCCGCGCAAAGGCGGCATGGTGTTGCGCAACGGCGAGTACGTGATGATCCGCGACGCCCGGATCGAATCGAAGTACGACGCCGATCAATGTCAGACCGAATTCAACGTGTGGGCGAAAACCGACGAACGCGAGTATTCGGTCGCCGGCAAGGTGATGTCGCTGATTCCGCTACGCAATCGCCGCAAGACGCCGGACGGCGACGAACTGCTGACGCGCATCACAGAGGGAATGACCGAGTACACGTGCGACGGCCAGGTCGGCTACGGCTTGTCCGAATACCTCGATCAGATCGTCGATGGCGTCCCCGTCGGCCTCAAGGTGGGGAGCTGATCGTGGCGTGGAACTATGGCGACATCCTCGACGCCGTTGGCGCCGTCGTACCGGCGCAGCGGCCGTGTCTGATTCACGACGGCGAACTCGTCACGTGGAGTGACTTCAACCGCCGCACCAACAATCTCGCGCGCCGTTTCCTCAATCGCCACGCGCAGGCGCGGGACAAAGTCGCTTTTTATATGCGCAACTGTCCGGCGTACCTCGAGACGCTCGGCGCGTGTTTTAAGGCGCGACTGACGCCGGTCAACGTGAACTACCGCTACGTCGCGGATGAGCTGTGGTACATCCTCGACAACTCCGACAGCAAGATCGTCGTGTACGGCGCGGAGTTCGCAGCCAACATCCCTGCGCTGCGCGACCGGCTGCCGAAGGTCGCGCTGTGGATCGAGGTCTGCGACGGGCTACCGACCGTCGAATTCGCCGTGTCGTTTGACGACCTCGCGGAGATCGGCGACGGCGCGCTGCTCGAGATCCCGCGTTCCGGCGACGACATGATTTTTCTGTATACCGGCGGCACGACCGGTATGCCGAAAGGCGTGATGTGGGCGCACGATGATCACTGGCTCGCGGGTGCAGCCGGCGCAACGGCCGCGACGAATCTGATCGCGCCGAAAAATATCGCCGAACACGCGGCGAACGTTGGAGCCGCCGGTGGTGGCGGTGTGTTGATGCCGTGTTGTCCGCTGATGCATGGCACCGGGCTTTTCACCGCAATCGGTTCGCTCGCGCCAGGCGGCACCGTCGTCGCGATGGGCGGCGCGAGCTTCGATCCGGCTGAAGCGTGGGCGGCGGTCGAGCGTCATCAGGTGACGGCTCTCGCGATCGTCGGCGACGCGTTCGCAAAACCGTTGCTGCGCGCGCTCGATGACGAGCAGGGCCGCTACAACATCGCGTCGGTGCTCGGGATCATTTCGAGCGGCGTGATGTGGAGCCCCGAGGTGAAGCGGGGACTGTTGCGCCACAACCCGAAGATGGTGCTGACGGATTCGTTCGGCGCATCCGAAGCGATGGGATTCGGCCGCTC
>CAYUMA010000322.1:0-4662 GCA_964445675.1 uncultured Pseudomonadales bacterium
CGCGGCGCAATGGACCAAGGCGGGACACCCGGAGCCGAGTCTGGCGTACGCCTCTACGTCGGTGCTTGCGAAACAAATCGACTCGGGTGCACCGGCCGACGTCTTCGCGTCGGCGGATCTGACGTGGATGAATTATCTCGACGATCGCGGCCGCATCATCGCGGGTTCGCGCGTCAATTTGCTCGGCAACGAACTGGTGCTGATCGCACCGAAGGGGCGTCCTGTCGCGGTTGAAATGAAACCCGGATTCGACCTCGCCGGTGCGTTCTCGGGCAAGCTCTGCACGGGCGAGCCCGATGTCGTTGCCGTGGGCACCTACGCCAAACAAAGTCTGGAGAGCCTCGGTTGGTGGCAATCGTTGCAGGGCCGGATCGTCGGCACGGACGATGTTCGCGCCGCGCTCGCATTCGTCGAGCGGGGCGAGTGTCCACTCGGCATCGTTTATGCGACGGATGCCGGCATCAGCGACAAGGTGGAAGTGTTGGGCCGTTTTCCACCGTCTTCGCATGCGCCGATCGTCTATCCGTTCGCGCTCGTCAAAGGCGGACGCGGCGACGCGAAGGCGTTCTTCGAATACCTGACGACGGCATCCGACGCCGCGGCGATCTACGAGCACTACGGATTCACGCGGCTGACCCGATGAGCGCGCGATGGGTTTGACGGCGGAGGAGTCGCAGGCCCTGTTCCTTTCGGCGAAGGTCGCGTTGTGCGCGACGGCGCTGTGTCTGCCGCTTGGTATTGCCGTCAGTTGGGTGATGGCGCGGCGCGATTTTCCGGGAAAGTGGATCGCGGATGCGTTGATTCAGCTGCCGATGGTGTTGCCGCCGGTCGTGCCCGGCTACTTCCTGTTGCTGATGCTCGGCACACAAGGATTCATCGGCAGCTGGTTGTTGGCGACCTTCGGCATCGTCATTGCCTTCACGTGGAAAGGTGCGGTGCTCGCGTCGGCCGTGATGGCGTTTCCGCTGATGGTGCAGCCCGTTCGACTCGCATTCCGGATGATCGATGTTCGCCTCGAGCACGCCGCGACGACGTTGGGTGCCTCGCCGTGGCGCGCATTCTTGACGATCACGCTGCCGTTGGCAGTTCCGGGGATCGTCGCCGGCGCGATGTTGTGTTTTTCACGCAGCCTCGGCGAGTTCGGCGCCACGATGGCGTTCGTCGGCAACATTCCGGGAGAGACCCGCACGCTCCCGCTCGCGATCTACAGTTTTGCGAATGTCCCGAACGGCGAAGCCGCGGCGATGCGGCTTGCGTTGTTATCGATTGGCCTCGCCCTCGGCGCGCTCGTGATCAGTCACGCGATTTCGCGTCGGGCCGAACGGCTGCTCGGATACTCGCAACCCGGAGACGCGCGTGCTCAGCGTTGACATCACGTTCGCGCGCGGTGCGTTTGAACTCATCGCGCGCGTGCAACTGGAACGCGGCGTCACCGGAATCTGCGGTCCGTCGGGATCCGGCAAGAGTACGTTGCTCGCACTACTTGCGGGGTTGTTGAAGCCACAACGCGGGTCGTTGCGGTTCGATGACGACGTGCTGGCGGATGTGCAGTCCGGTGTGTTCGTCCCGCCGTGGCTGCGGCACTTCGGCATGGTGTTCCAGGACGGTCAGCTGTTTCCGCACCTGTCGGTGCGCTCGAACCTGCTTTATGGGTTTCGCCATCTCGATCAGTCCGGCCGGCGTTTCGATCTCGACGCCGTCGTAAAACTGTTGGAGATCGGCCACTTGCTTCCGCGCCGGCCCGCGCATCTGTCGGGCGGGGAGCGCCAACGCGTCGCGCTCGGGCGCGCGTTGTTGTATTCGCCGCGCCTGTTGTTGCTCGACGAACCGCTGTCGTCGCTCGACGATCGGTTGAAGGAACAGATCCTGCCGTTCCTGAAACGCGTGAAGGAAGAGACCCGGATCCCGATGCTGTACGTCAGTCATTCGCGGCCCGAGGTCGACTATCTGGCCGATCGCGTGCTGTTGATGGACTACGGCCGACTCGGTGCGTCCTAAGTCGTGACCGCGACGATCACGCTCGACGCTTTGAAAATAGCGCTCGCCGATTTGCCTTTGCGCAGCTTGAGTGTTTTTGCTGCGCCGTTCGTGATGATCGCAGCGACCGAATTACCGCCCTTCAGGTCGATCACGACTTCGGTGTTGACCGCCCCTTTGATCAGTCGGCTGATCGAACCTGCGAGTTGATTGCGCGCGGAGAGTCGCAGCGGCGCATCCGCATCGATTCCGACGATCACCGACGACGCTTTCACCAGCGCGACGACGGCTCTGCCGACCTCGAGGCCGAGATTCTCGACGCTCTCGTGGGTAATGATCGCAACCAGCCGCTCTCCGCCGGTCAGCTTGATCTGAATCTCGTCGTTGACGGTACCGGTCTTGATGCGCGAGACCTTCCCCGCGAAGTGGTTGCGCGCGCTCGTCAGCATCGTCAGCCTCCCGAGGATTCCGAGATCGCCCTCGACATTGCGCACGCGCGTATTCAACGCGTCGAGGAACCGCGTATTTTCGTCCTCGACCATGCGAAACGTTCGAACCAGCTGTTTGCCTTTCGCCGTCAACCGGGTACCGCCGCCGCCCTTGCCGCCGACCGAGCGCTCCACCAGCGGTTGGTCCGACAAGTTATTCATTGCATCGATCGCGTCCCACGCAGCTTTGTACGTCAGACCGACCACCTTCGCCGCGGCCGCGATCGAGTTCGTCTCGCCGACGCTCGAGAGCAGATCCATCCAGCGCTTGTTGCCCAGCGCGCCGGCGCGGGTGTGGATGGAGAGCGCGCTATCGATGCGGATCGAGGACCTGGCCATTTGTTCAGGCGCTGCGCGCCGACATGGAATGTTCACGGCGATGCTACTCGATCCCGTGACGTCAGGTGATGAGCGCCGGCGTGATCGCCAACCGACTGTTCGCCCGGCAACCTTCCCCTTCACTGCACGGTCGCGCGATACTCAGCCTGATTCACGAAGGGGTCGGTCATGTTTCCTGTCGTTCGGGCTGTTCGGCTGACGGTGTTCTAGAGGTGCGCCACCTGATATTCGATTTCTTCGGCACGTTGGTGACGTATCGGGACGGGGTCCGCGGCAGACCTCTCGAGCGTGCCCGCGCCGAGTTGGCGAGTTGGGGAGTCGAGCTTGCGTCCGCGCCACTGGCGGATCGATTCGACGAGTGCTTTTCCACGCTGGAGGGCGTGGCGTGCGAGACGCTGCGCGAGTACAGCATGACGGACGCGGCAGCAATGCTGTTCGGGGAATTGGCGATATCTGCGTCGGAGGAACGCGTCGCTCGCTTCGTAGACGCTTACCTTCGCGACTGGACCGAGGGTGTGCAGGCTTTGCCGCGCCTCGTGGATTGGCTCAACACGCTACCCGCATCGAAATCGGTGCTCAGTAACACGCATCACGAACCGATGGTTGCGGGTTTGATGGATCGCCTCGGGATCGGCGCGACGTTCAATCGCCTGACGACTTCGATCGGTCACGGATACCGAAAACCGCATCCGAGCATTTATCAGGCGCATCTCGATTCACTGGGGATCGCCGCGCGGGACGCGATCTTCGTGGGCGACAACGCGGAGTGCGACTATTTCGGGCCGCGCGCGGCCGGCATCGAGGCGTATCTGATCTCGTCGCGGCCCGTCGCAGGAATTGCCGAGCAGTACCGCCTCGCGCATCTGTACCAACTGACCGAGCGATTGCGTTGAGACGCTCATTTCGATCCCGTGCGCGCGCAAGGGCGCGCAGGGGATAGTCACGTCGACGATTTGGCCGTATCTTTCGAGACTAATCGATCGACGGAATGCAGCATGCCCAGAACGCAGCACTCGGATGAGTATTACGACGCGATCAAGCAGAAGTTTGCCGAGGAGCGCGATCTGCGGCTCGCCTATCGGCCGGAAGGCACGCAACAGTTCACATCGGAGTTCTCCGGTGAACTGACCCGGTACGCGAGCGATCCGTACGGCGGTCCCATCGCACCGCGCGAACCGATTTCCGATACCGTCGAGGTGCTCTTCATCGGTGGCGGCTTTTCGGCGCTGCTGACGTCGGCGCGGCTGCGCGAAAAAGGTGTTGCGAGTATCCGCATCGTTGAACGCGGCGGCGACGTCGGCGGCACCTGGTACTGGAATCGATATCCCGGTGCCGCGTGCGACGTCGTGTCGTACGACTACCTGCCGTTGCTCGACGAGATGGGTTACGTGCCGAAGCACCACTATTCGCGCGGGCCGGAGATCTTCGCGCACTGCCAGGCGATCGCGCGGCGCTACGACCTGTATGGCCTCGCCGTGTTCCAGACGACCGTCACCTCGACGGTGTGGAACGAAGCCGAACAGCTGTGGCACATCGACACCGATCGCGGCGATCACATGCGCGCGCAATTCGTGATCTGCGCCAACGGCACATTGTCGAAACCGAAGTTGTCGCGCATCGCGGGCATGGAAACGTTCGCGGGGCACTCGTTCCACACGTCGCGTTGGGACTACGAATACACCGGCGCCGATCTGTCGAAACTCAAAGACAAGGTCGTCGGCATCATCGGTACCGGCGCGACGGCCGTGCAGGCGGTGCCGGATCTCGGTGCGAACGCCAAAGCGTTGTATGTGTTTCAGCGCACGCCGTCGTCGATCGATGTGCGCGACGACTGGCCGACCGACCAGGAGTGGGCCGC
>CAYUMA010000323.1:0-4170 GCA_964445675.1 uncultured Pseudomonadales bacterium
CATCCCTGGTCGAGCGCCCACGGACGGCTCGAGCGAGTCCGGCGCAACACGCCTCCATCGCCACACCCGCAGTTGCTCGAGCGCCTGCGCGATGCCCGGATACAACACGTTCTCCGCATAACCGATCTGCCCGTAGCGCTCGCGAAATTTCGCGACCAGCGCGTTGACGTCGGTGTCTGTCGTTATGCCGGTGAGTTGTTTGAACGTCTCATCGAGCGGCGGACCGACATAGCGGCCGAGTTCGGGAAGCGGAAGTTCAGCGTGGCCAAAACTCGCGAGCGCGGAGTTGATCGAACGACCGATGCCGACGAGCGGGTCGCTCAGCGTGCCGTCGAGGTCGAACAGGATGAGGTCGTGGCGCGCGCTTCGCACGAACCTCAGCCCGTCTGCGTCATTGCCACGAGCCACTGACCGAGCAATCCCGCCGCGCGGTGCACGCCGATCGATTGCACCCGCGCGTCGCTGACGATCTTCACGAACGCCTGGCGCGACGGATACTCGACGAGCGCCACCACGTCGAAGTCGACGTCGGATTCACCGATGACCATGTCGGTGACGCGCCCCATCCAGATGAAGCGTCCGCCCCCTTCCTCGACGATGACGCGCATCGCCTGCGCATATTTCGCGTACGCGTCCGCGCCGCTGATGCCCGCATCGGGCGCATCCGCTGTCTCCTTGAACTTGAGCAGGTTCAGCATCACGACCGGACCCGCTTCCTGGCTTTGCATCATCGCGGCGAGACGTTCGGGATTGGGGTACTGACTGATCTTCATGTTTGGCTCCTGTGTGATCACGACGCGCGCGGCGCGCCGGCTTCCATCGGATATCCCGCGTCGCGCCACGCCTTCACGCCGCCGTCGAGCGCGACCGCGCGCTGAAATCCCATCTCGCGCAATGTCGCGGTGGCGAGCGTCGAGATCCGCCCGAATTCACAGCAGACGAGCACGCGGCGCGTCGGGTCTGGCAGTTCTTCGTTGACGCGCAGTTCGAGCTGGCCACGCGGCAGCAAGCGCGCACCGACGATGTGGCCTTGTTCGAATGCATCGCGTTCGCGCACGTCGAGGATGATGTAGTCGTTGGAGCCCGACTCGATGCGCGCCTTGAGTTCGTCGAGCGCGAGGAACGGCACCGTCGCCGCCGCATCGGACAACATCTGCGCGACGGTTTTGCCGCCGCTCATGTTCGTCCGCAACGCCTCGGTCACGTGCGTCGGCATGCTCAGATTGAGGTTGTGCATCAGCTCTGCGAATTCCGCCGGCGTGCGCGGCTGCAGCCGCGGATTCGTCGCAATTTCCTCACCGATCGTCGAATGACCACGCCCCTTGTAGTCGTGTGCGGGGTACACGAGCAACGCGGGGTCGAGACGCAGGACGCGGTTGAAGAGGCTCTTGTACAACTCATCCGCATCGCCGCTCGGCAGATCGGTACGGCCGGTGCCGCCAATCAGCAGCGTATCGCCGGTGAAGACGCGGTCCTCCGCAATCAGACACATCGAATCGCGCGTGTGTCCCGGCGTGTGCAATATTTTCAGACGCAAGCGGCCGACCGCGAGCATTTCGCCGTCGTCGAGGCGCATGTCGACGAACGGCGCCGGACTGGTGCGGTACATCGCCACCGGCACCTGGAGCTGACGCGCCAGCTGCCGCGTCGCCGAAAAATGATCGGCGTGCGTGTGTGTGTCGATGAGGTAGCGGATGCGCAAGCCATCGCGCGCCGCAGCCGCGAGGTAGCGATCGATGTGACTGATTTCCGGATCGATCAGCGCGCCGACCGACGTTTCCTCGCAGCCGAGCAGATACGACTGACAGCCCCCGGTGGGGATTTGTTCGAAGATCATCGAGGCACCGGCGAATTGATCAACACGCACAATATAAGGTGCCGGGCGCAGCCGCTAGACTGACCTCCAACCCACGCTGCTTCAGGAGATACCGATGCGCATAGGAACGATGCTCTCGATGCCCGGCGATCCATCCGGCACCGGCGTGCTCGTCGAACGGGCGGTCGCCGCGGAACAGGCGGGCTTCACATCGTGCTGGTTGCCGCAAGTCGGCACCGTCGATGCGTTGATGGTGCTGGCGCTGGCCGGCGCCCACACGCGCAGCATCGAACTCGGCACGGCGGTGGTGCCGACGTATCCTCGCCATCCCACCGCGCTCGCGATGCAGGCGTTGACGGTGCAGGACGCAACTCACAACCGGCTCGCGCTCGGTATCGGCCTCAGCCACCGCTTCATGATCGAGGACAGCCTCGGGCTCGACTATTCGAAGCCAATCCCGCACATGCGGGATTACCTGATTGTCCTGACTGGTCTGCTGAGGGGCGAGCAGGTGAAGTACGCAGGCGCCGTATATCGCGTCAACGCCCAGGTTGCCGTCGCGGGTGCCAAGCCGCCGCAGATCCTCGTCGCCGCACTCGGCCCCGACATGCTGCGTCTCTGCGGACGCCTCGCCGACGGGACGATCACCTGGATGGGTGGAATCAACTACCTGCGCGACATCGCAATACCAACGATGAGCGCGGCCGCGCGCGAAGCCGAACGCCCGGCGCCGCGCTTCGTCGCGATGGTACCGGTCGTGCACGCGCCAACGGTCGCGGCCGGCCGCGACGCGGTGAACGCGGCATTCCGGATGTATGGCCAGATTCCGTCGTACCGCGCAACACTCGATCGCGGCGGCGCGGCGATGCCGGGCGACGGCGCAATCGTCGGCTCCGCTGCCGAGATCGAAGCGGGCGTGCAGGCCTTTGCCGACATCGGCGTCACCGACCTCGTCGCCGCGGTGCCGATGGGTTCGGCCGAGGTCACCAAAGCGACGATGGAAATTCTCGGGGCGTTGGCGAAACAGGGTTGAGTCCCGGCGCAGCGTCGCGGCGTCAAATCGCGATTTGGAAATCGCTCCTACAGGTGGCAGCCCGATTGTGGGAGCGATCATTTGTGGGAGGAATCTCCCCTCCCGATCGCGATGGTCGCGGCGATCCGTAGATCGTCAGCGCGATTGCGGTAGATCGCGGTGAGTCACGGTATACCGATCATCTGCGTGCCCGCGGTCAGACTCAGCGAATCGACCATGGCCTCGATGCCGTCGCTGCGCACGGTCTCGAGGTAACGGGACCAGCTGGACGCATCGGGGAAATACAACTCGGCCATCCCCGCGTAGGGTTCGTTGTCCGGGTCGATACTGTGGCTGACGACGTAACGGAAGCCGCCGACGCGCTGCATCACCTCCACGACGTTGGGTGCGTGCACGCCCAGCCAGTGAGCGTACAGGTCGGCAAAGCGGATATTCGGTTTCGCCTTCACGAGAAACGTCATCTTGAAGAAGCCCGAGCGCGTGCACGGGAACGGCGCGTTGAGCGTCAACGGTTCGACCGGAAGGCGCTCCGAGCCGTCGAGTACCACGTATTCCGTCGTCGCCCACCCGACATAAGGCTCCGCCTTCTGCTGGAACGAATCTCGCGGCGTGGTGCCGGTGGCGACCTTGGGTCGACCCAGCGGACGATCCCACCACAGCTGCGCAACGCCGTCCCAAGGATGTTCGCCGTTGGAGTTCGCGTCGAACAGCGTCGCGATGTAGCGGTGCGCGTGCGATCGTCCGGCGGCCGCGGCGTCGTGCTGGGATTTGATGACGAGCGGCATGTGATTGGCGAACCAGTGCGCGATGAGTTCCTCGCGCGACGTCGATGCGCGGCGCTTGATCAGATACATCATCTTCGCGCCGGGCGTCGGTTGGGGCGCCGTCGTCGTCATGGCGTCGGCGTCGCGTCAGGCAGTTGCGGATCGAGGCGCAGAAAATACCGCGGTGGAAAACCGGTCAGAAACAAAAACACGAGGCCGTGGCGGTTTTCGCTGTTGACGCGTTCGTGTTCTGCGTCGGTCGCCGGAACGGCGAGATAAGGCACGTCGACCCCGTCCGTCGTCACGAGCACGTGCGGATCCTTCAGGGCCTGGTGGTACCAGGCCCTGGGCCAATGGTTTGCCGCCACGTAGAGAGCGCCATTGCTGTCCAGTCGGGAGACCACACGTTTGTGTGCATTGCCCGCAGCGTCCTTCGTCGTGATCAGCAGCGTCGTTCCGCCTTGCGGCTGGAAGTACCCGAGCATCGACTCGAACACGACGACGATTCCGACATACACGACCGCCAGGATCGCAATGATCTTGAGCGCTTTCACGTC
>CAYUMA010000324.1:0-4000 GCA_964445675.1 uncultured Pseudomonadales bacterium
CGCAGGTCATCCGGTTCGATCCACTTGTGTTTTGCCAGCGGATGCGACGGCGCAACCGCCAGTTGGGCCTCATACGAGAACAGCGGGCAGTAGGCAACATCGAGGTCGCGCATCGGATCGGCGGTGATGACGAGATCGAGGTCGCCACGACCGAGCGCCGGTAGTGGCGCAAAGTTGAAACCGCTCGCGATGTCCAGTTCTACGTCCGGCCACCCCTCGCGGTATCGATTGATCGCCGGCAGCAGCCACTCGAAGCAGCTGTGGCATTCGATCGCCATGTGCAAACGGCCGGATTCACCGCCCGCCAGGCGTTCGAGATCACGTTGCGCCCCGTGAACCATCGGCAATACCTCGTCCGCGAGCCGCAGCAACCGCTTGCCGGTCGACGTAAACCGCAGCGGTCGCGTTTTGCGCACGAACAGCGGCCCCCCGAGACGATCCTCGAGATCTTTCAGTTGGTGCGCCAGCGCCGACTGCGTCAGAAACACGCGCTCTGCCGCCTCGACGAGGCTGCCGGTATCGCGCAGTGCGGCCAGCGTCCGCAGGTGGCGCAGTTCCAGGGCTAACATGAGGGCATCTAATATTCAGTATCGGGGTGTATGCAGCATATTCATGACGGGTCGCCGTGTCACCTCCGCGCGGCGCTTGCGGGTAATCGCCGTGTGATGCGTCTCGCAGAATGCGCACCGATGCACATTGCGACCCGATTGCCTCCCCTAAACTCCCGCCGTGAACTTCAAGGCATAACAAAAAAGCAAACATGTTCAGTCCGAATCGCACAGTCATCGATGGTTTTACGCAGTGCCTCGTCTCGACATTCGAGAAGGCCTTTCCCGGCGCACTGAAGGCTCAAACGGGCGTGCTCGAGCAAAGTGCGAGGATGGCACTGGAGTCGCTGACCAACTCCGATTGCACCTATCACGACCTGAATCACACGATCATGGTCACCGACGTGGGTCAGGCGATCCTGTGGGGCCGCTTGACGTCGCAAGGCGACGTGACCGCACACGACTGGCTGCACGCGATACTCGCGATGCTGTACCACGACATCGGATTCATCCGCGGCGTCTTGAAGGGCGACCGCGCTGGTCGCTACATCATCAACGAGTTCGGCGACACCGTCGCGCCGCCGGCGGGCGCCACCGACGCGTATATGGCCCCTTACCACGTCTCACGCAGTTGTCTGTTCGTGAAGGAGCGCTTCGCGACAGAGACGCTGATCGAAGCCGGCACCCTGATCCACCACATCGAGTTGACGCGCTTCCCGGTACCGCGCGACGCGTTCTACCAGCGCGTCGGTGACTTTGCGGGGCTCGTGCGCGCGGCCGATCTGATCGGCCAGATGGCCGATCCGCAATACATTCAGAAGCTGTCGAAGCTGTTTGTCGAGTTTGCCGAGACCGGCGAGGCCGAACGACTCGGCTACGACAACCCCGGGGAGTTACGCACCGGGTATCCCGCGTTCTTCTTCGAGCGCGTCCGCCCCTATATCTCCGAGGGGTTGCGATTCCTGCGCAAGTCCCAGGAGGGACAGCTGTGGATCGCGAGTCTGTTCAGCCATGTGTATAGCGAACAACAGGGCGAACCTTCCTATGGACCGGAGCGGCGCCAGCGCGATGATCCGGGCGGCGATCAGCGCCGTCGTGCGGGGGACCGCACCGGCCCGCACATCGCGGTGAGCAACCTCTGACGTCGAATCGCGGCGCCGTGCCGCGCGTCAGAAACGTTCCATCGCGAAAAATACGATCGCAAAGGCGATCGGTAGCAGCACCGCCGCGTACGTCGCCAGGTTCGCAATATCGTTCTGGCGTTCATCAGCACTCAAGCGCAACTGATTGCCGAGCATCAGCCACGCGGCGCCCGAGATGATCACCGTGAACACCAATGTCAGAATCGCGGCCGCCACCGTCGCGCGTCACTGCTGCGACAGTTGCAGCATGTTGCGCGGTTGTGCGCCGGTGAGATCGCAGATCGCTGCATAACTGTCTGCAATATCGTCGGCGGTCGCGTCAGTACCGAGGTCGACGCCGGAATTTTCGACAAGGCACGCGACCGAGTAGTGTCCCCCCGCGGCTTGGAGGATCACGCCGTTGGGCGCGTTCTCGCTGCACAGAAACAGCACGGCCGGTGTGACCAGTTCGGGCCCGAGGCGCTTCAATGCCTCGGCCGGCATCAGATTTTCCGTCATCCGCGTCGCGGCTACGGGCGCAATTGCGTTCGTGAACACGTTGTTTTTGGCGCCTTCGATCTTCAACGAGTTCATGAAGCCGACGAGCGAGAGTTTCGCCGCGCCGTAGTTGGTTTGACCGAAGTTGCCGTACAAGCCCGACGGGGAGGTCGTCATCACGATGCGACCGTAATTTTGCGCGCGCATGATCGGCCAGACCTCCTTCGTGCAGTTCACGGATCCCATCAAGTGCACTTCGACCACGGCGCGGAAGTCCTCGATCGTCATCTTGGTGAAGCTTTTGTCGCGCAGGATGCCGGCGTTGTTGATCAGAATGTCGACGCGACCCCAAGCCTGCATGGCCGCGTCGACCATGCTCTTCGCACCGCGCACGTCGGACACCGAACCGCCGTTTGCGACGGCCTCGCCGCCTGCGGCCTTGATCTCTTCAACGACGACGCCCGCCGCTTCTGAAGATCCGCCGGTACCATCGACCGCGCCGCCCAGATCGTTCACTACGACCTTCGCGCCGAGCTTGGCCAGTTCAATCGCGTGGCACCGTCCGAGTCCACCGCCCGCGCCGGTCACGATCGCAACTCGCCCGTCGAAACTGATCGCCATCAAGATTCTCCCGTGTCCAAAAATGCAACGCGCGATTCTACATGCTTGTCTCGAGAGACAAGGCGACGCGTCCGCCAGAATTCACGGTCGCATCGGAAACGTTGTCGGTCCGACGAGGCGAGACAACGTGGGCTGAATCCATTCGATCCAGCGACACAACGCAGATCGCGTCTCGCGCGGGTCGATCAACTCGTGCACCGCGAACGACTCCGCGCGCGGAAACGGCGAGCGCGCAGCCCTGAGCCGGTCTTCCAACTCGGCGCGTTTGCGATCCGGGTCCGGCGCTGCGGCAATCTCGCGATGAAACGCAACCGCAACGCCGCCCTCGAGCGGCAGCGGGCCCGACTCTGCGGATGGCCAAGCCAACACATACGCGCCCGGCGCGTAATGCGCCGCGGAAGCCACGCCAAAGCCCTTGTGTATCTGAATCGCCGCCCACGGCACTGTCGCCTGCGCGGCGGCCGCGACGGCGGCCATGCCGAATCGGATCGTCCCGGCGCGCTCAGCCTCCGGCCCGATCATAAAACCCGGCTGATCGACGAAATTGACGATCGGCACATGGAAGGTGTCGCACATCTCGACGAAGCGCCGGTATTTCTGCGCGGCCGATGCGGTCATCGCCCCTGCGTAATGTCGGCAGTCGTTCGCGAGCACGCCGACACTCTGGCCCGCGAGCCGCGCAAAGCCGCAGATCTGACTCGGTCCAAACGTCGCGCCGATCTCGAAAAAAGAACCGCGGTCCATCACGAGCTTGAGGATGCGGCGCATGTCGAACGGCGCATTCGAATCGCGCGGCACGATGCCGAGCAACTCGGCTTCGCTGCGTTGCGGGTCGTCGTCGCACCGCTGGCGCGGCGCCGCCTCCCAGACGTTCGCCGGCAGGAACGACAAAAATCGCCGGATCTGGTTGAACGCGTCCTGCTCATCCTCGGCGATGTTGTCGATGACGCCGCTCTTCGCGTGGACCTCGACGCCCCCGAGTTCCTCTTTCGTCAGTTTGACGCCGAGCGCTCGCTCGACGAGCGCCGGGCCGCCGATCAGCACCTGCGCGGTATATCGAGTCATGATTGCAAAGTGGGAAGCGACCAGGCGTCCCGCCGGAAAACCGGCCACCGCCCCTAATGCCGCAGATGCAATGGGCACGGCGCCGAGCGCATCGGCAATTACCTTGAAGCGCGGCTCGGCGAATACCGGTTCGCCGACGGTGCCGCC
>CAYUMA010000325.1:0-2483 GCA_964445675.1 uncultured Pseudomonadales bacterium
ATCCACAGCAGCAGCACGATCAGGAACACGCCGGTTTTGCCGATCGCCGAAAATGCGACCAGCGGCCGGTGCGGGTGCGCTTGCGCCGCAAGCCACGCATACGTGCAGCCGAACTGAGCGATCAGGAACGCCAATAGCAGCGCATACAGACGCGGCACGTCTATCGGCATGCCGATGAGGATGCCCATTGCCGAATCGGGGACGGCGAAGGCGTACGCCGCCAACAGATTGAACGGGACGCTCAACGCAAGCGCGACGCGCACCGCGGCCGTTGTGGCCACGGTGTGTGTCACTGCATGCGCCGCCGCGCGGGATTGATCAGGCCACTGCCTTTGGATTCGGCCCGAAACGGTTCTCGCCCGGTTGACTGTCGAGCAGATAAAACACGATCAGCACGATCGCGCCGATGACCGGAACCAATGCGAGCAGCAGCCACCAGCCGCTGCGATCGGTGTCGTGCAACCGCCTGACGGCGACCGAAATCCCCGGGATCAACATCGCCAACGCGAACAGGCCACCGAGAATGCCGATACCTGTGGCGGCATTGAGCAACCCGACCATCGTGTCGACGACCGTCAGCACGATGTAGATGACCACATAGATCAGGACAAAGAACCAATACTCTCTGCGTCGAGCGCGGCCGGAGAAATCAGCCCATTTCTGCAGTGCCGTCATGAACCATTGCATGGCTACCCCCTCCCTTTTTTGTTATAGCCGTCGTCAACGTAGCAGCGCAGGCGAGCGCTGTCACCTAACAACGGCGTACTGCCGCTTCCGCGCTGTGGCAAGCCTGTGATCGCTGCTGTATAGATTGCGCCCACAGGAATCGACAATGGCGGTTTCGATGAAACTCTACGACGAGCTCGCTCGGTGGTGGCCGTTGCTGTCACCGCCGTCCGATTACGCGGAGGAAGCGGCGTTTTTCGCGGACAGCTGCGCGCGGCCGGCGACCAGCCGTGCGTGTCGGTGCTCGAACTCGGCAGCGGCGGCGGCAACAACGCGTCGTTCATGAAAGCGCAGTTCGAGCTGGCCCTCGTCGAACCGGCGCTGGGCATGCTAGCTGTCAGTCGCGCGTTGAATCCGGATTGCGAACATGTCGAGGGCGACATACGAACGATTCGGCTCGGACGTCAGTTCGATCGGGTGTTTATCCACGATGCGATCTGTTACATGGCGACCGAGGCGGATCCGCGCTGCGCGATGCCAATGGCCGCATCCACGTCGAACACGACCGCCACATCGAGGGTCTGTTTCCACGCGCGACGTGGTTGCGGATACGTCACTGACGTGGGCTTCGAGGCGCGCATCGTGCCGTTGGACCACTCCGAACTCGAGCCGAATTCTCATGAGATATTTATTGGAGAACGGTCCGCATGAACACGTCGAGCCTGATCTACCCGATGTTCGCGATGGTGCTGCTGACGGGGAGCACGCTGATGGTCTATTGCATGTTGTTCCTTGGCGGCGCGCCACAAGCGTTCGTGTACTTCCAGTTCTGACGATGAAACTCACCGCCATCATCAAGACCTGTCTCGTGTACGCGGCGATTGTGGGCGCGACGTTCGAGCTTGCGGCGCGTATCGAGGATCTGGTGCGCTATGACGCGCCGTTCTGGAAGCCGTATACGATCGAGATATTGTTCCAGCCGAGCGAGTTCGGCCGCACCGGTCGACCCCATGCGCGCTTCACCAAATGGAGTCTGAATTCGCTGGGTTACCGGGGACCCGAACCGGTCCCCGGCCGCATCAACGTCGTCACGTTCGGTGCGTCGGAGACCTTCGGGCTGTATGAATCCCCGGACAACGAATATCCACGCCAGCTCGAGCGCGAACTCGACCGGGACGAAGAGCGACTCGGCAAGCCGTTCGGGCGCTTCAACGTCGTCAACATCGCGGTGCCCGGCATGTCGATTGGCAAGGTCGACTATCTCGAGCGCGCCGAGGCACTACTCGCGCCACGCTATGCCGTCATCTACCCGTCGCCCGCGAATTACATCGGCGTCACCAAACCGTTCTGCGGACGCCCGACGGAGCCGGACCCGCCAAGGATCACGCTGGCCGATCACGTCCGCGTGCTCGCCAGGCTCAAAGACCTATCGAAGCGCGTGATTCCGCCCGACATGCTGACTGTGGCGCGGCGCGCGTCGGCGCGTCTCGAAGCGCGTGATGGCGACGTCATAGCGACGGTGCCCGAGGTAACCATCGGCGCCTTTAGGCGTGACCTCGCTTGCATCGTCGACTCGGCGAAGCGGCACGACGTGCGGGTCATACTCGTCACGCACCCGACCTTCTTCGGCCGTGACCGCGGCATTGCATTGACGGATCTCGATCGGCAGCAACTCGCCGCGTGGCGGCGCTTTTATCCTGACCTTGCCGAGGGCGGCTTTCTCGATCTCGAGAGCCGCGCCGACGCCGCGCTGCGCGCTTACGCCGCCGACGCGGGCGTTGACGTCGTCGATGCCGCCGCCGAAGTGCCGCCGGGAC
>CAYUMA010000326.1:0-6526 GCA_964445675.1 uncultured Pseudomonadales bacterium
CATTGAGAAGGCCATCCGCGTCTTTCAAGGGCCGGACAAAAAAATCAGCGTCTACGTATTCGGCGACGACTTCACCGGGCGTTCGATCGAAGAGGTCGTCGACACGGTCGACCGCATCAACCATCCGGATGCAAACGGCCAGCGCCCGGTGCGCATCAACGCGGTCGGTTTTCCGACGCTGTTCCACGCCTCGGCACCACCCGCATCGTTGTATCGGTTCGCCGCGTTGATGCGTGAGTTGACGTATCGCAATGGTGGGACCTTTGTTGGGCTGTCGGAATTTCAGTAACCATGTCGAGTAGACTGGCGTCGTTCACCGCGGCGCCCGCCAGGTTGTTACGCATGCTGCGACGCACGTTTGGCATCTTCGTTCTGCTGGTTCTCGTCGGTTGCGGCGGTGCAAATGTGCAGGTCACCGGAGACATCCCGACCCCGCTCGTGCGTCCGCTGCCGCTGCGGGTGGGCCTCTACCTCGAACCCGCGCTGATCCAATACGTCTTCGAAGAGAAGATCGTGGACCACGGCGATTGGCGCGTCGAGGTAGGCCCGATGCAGACGAAATTATTCCGCCAGGTCGCAACCGCAATGTTCGCCGAATCGATACCGGTCGACTCGTTGCCACCCTCGCAGCCCGACCTCGACGCAGTGCTCGCGCCGAGCATTGCCGAGTTTCAAATTTCGATTCCAAGCCAGACGCGCAGCGAGTTTTACGAGGTGTGGATCAAGTATCAGATGCGCTTGTACGACACGCACGGAACCTTGATTGCGGAGTGGCCGCTCACGGCGTACGGTAAAGCGAATCGCGGTGATTTCGGGTTCATGGAGAGCAGCGACAAGCTTGCCATCCAGCAGGCGACGATGACGGCGTTGCGCGATGCGGGCGCATTTCTGGCATTGCGCTTCTCGTCGGTTCCCGAGGTCCGCAGTTGGCTCGACTCGCGCACACCGGTGAGTCCTGGAGGTGCGACTTGAAGTCACAGTCGGCGAGTCCACGCGGCAATCGATTTCTCGTGGGTCCACAGCTGGTGGCGCTGTGCATCGTCGGTCAGTTGTCGGCCGGATGCGTCACGACGACCGTGCAGGAAATCCGGCAGGCGTCGACGGGAATCAAGTCACACGAATCCGTCGTCGTGCTCGGCCGGCACAATAACGCCGCGGATGAATCCGAAGACGATTTCGTCAGCTGCGTCAGCAACAATCTTGCGGGCGGGAAAGACCGCATCGGTGTCGTCACAGAAGCGGCGTTCGTCGACGCGATGTTCCCGTGGTTCGAGCCGCGCACGGCCCCGCTGAACACGTCCGATCTGCCGGAGATCGTCAATCAGCCGATCCTCGCGGACAAACTCAATTCGATCGGAGTGCGTTACGTGATCTGGATCGAAGGCAACACGCAGCGCACGAGTTCGGGCGGCGCGATGACGTGCAGCGTCTCGGTGACCGGCGCGGGTTGCTTCGGCTTCCTGTCATGGGAAAACGACTCGTCGTACGAAGCGTCGATCTGGGACATCAAGAACGGAACGGCGGTCGGCAAGGTCAGTTCAGATGCGAACGGTACGAGCTTCATGCCGGCGGTCGTCGTGCCCATTCCGTTCATCGCGCGCGTGCAAAGCGGCGCCTGCAACGGCATGGCCAACGAACTGAAGACCTTCATCTCGAAAGAGTCGTAACGCCGCGCGGTGTTTCACCGCCGCGCAGCGTTTTAGAGGGGCCTGACCTCGAGCACTTCGCCGGTCACGCGGTTCGGCTCGACGGCATACCACTCCTGCAGTTCGACGTCGAAACGTTCACGACACAACTCGCCCAGTTCGTAAAACGTCGGCCTGCCCGGATCGGCGATGATGATCCGTTCGACACCACCCTTGATGGCGCGTTGAATCAAGTTGAACAGCGGTTTCACCATGCTGTCCCAGAAACAGATGTCGGAGCCGATGATCACGCGTTCCTGCCCGAGCCGGCTCACGGTCAGGTCCTCGAAGCGGCTCACGAGCGAGCGCACCTTGACGTCGTTGATCGCGCCGAGGACATCGAGGAACGGGAATACATCCTTATCGATGTCGACCCCGGTCACGCGCGCGTTCATTTGCTTCGCGCAAAAGATGCTCGCGGGTCCCCACCCACAACCGATTTCCATCACGCGGCTGCCGCGCCGAAATGGGCGGTGCAGTAAGTAGTCCATCAGCACAAAACTCGACTGCCAGGCTTTGTGCCCGTGCACCGAGGGTTCGTAGAGTCGCTTCAGGCTGCGTACCAGACGGTGCTGCGATTGCAGCAGATAGATGCCGTAGGCCTGCTGAATATACGGTTCCGGCAGTCGCTCGAGTTTCGGCATCGGTGGTTTCGACAAACCTGGCGGCAAAAAGACGCGGGATGGTATCGACTCAACTGTGCGCCAGCAAATACCCGAGTAAATTAGTCTGGTATTACGCGACGGCCGGAAGCTAAAATGCTGAGCGTTTTCAATGCCTGCCAACGCGATCAGTCAATGAGCGAATCGAGCAACACCATCGCCGCCCTCGTCCGCCGGGATTACCAGGCCGGCTTCGTCACCGATATCGAGTCGGAGACGTTGCCGCCCGGTCTATCCGAGGACGTCGTACGCTTCATTTCTGCGCGCAAAGGCGAGCCTGCGTGGCTGCTCGAATGGCGGCTTGCCGCGTTTCGGCACTGGCGCAGCGCGCCGACGCCGAAGTGGGCGCACCTCCACTTTCCACCGATCGATTTCGAATCGATTTCGTATTTCTCGGCCCCGAAACAGCAGAAGGATCGCCCGCAGTCGCTCGACGAAGTCGACCCGGAACTGCTGCGCACATACGAAAAACTCGGCATTCCGCTGCATGAGCAGGAGTCTCTCGCCGGGGTCGCGGTCGATGCGGTATTCGACAGTGTTTCGATCGGCACCACGTTCAAGGCGAAGCTCGCCGAGGCTGGCGTGGTGTTCTGTTCGTTTGCCGAAGCGGTGCAAGAACACCCGGAACTCGTCCAGAAATACCTCGGCAGCGTCGTTCCGGTGCGCGACAACTTCTACGCGACGCTGAACTCGGCCGTGTTCAGCGATGGTTCGTTTGTCTACATCCCGAAAGGCGTCCGGTGCCCGATGGAGCTGTCGACTTACTTCCGTATCAACGCCCAGAACACGGGTCAGTTCGAACGCACGCTGATCGTCGCGGATGCGGGTTCTTACGTCAGTTATCTCGAGGGCTGCACGGCGCCGCAACGCGACGAGAATCAGCTGCACGCGGCGGTCGTCGAACTGATCGCACTCGACGATGCGCAGATCAAATACTCGACCGTACAGAACTGGTATCCCGGCGACGCGAACGGCCGCGGCGGCATCTACAACTTCGTCACGAAACGCGGCGCGTGTATCGGTAAACGTTCGAAGATTTCGTGGACGCAGGTCGAGACCGGATCTGCGATTACGTGGAAGTATCCAAGCGTCGTGCTACGTGGCGACGACAGCGTCGGCGAATTCCATTCGGTCGCGCTGACCAACAATTTCCAGCAGGCCGATACCGGCACAAAGATGATCCACCTCGGCAAAAACACGCGCAGCACGATTCTGTCGAAAGGCATCAGCGCGGGCCGCAGCCAGAATTCGTATCGCGGCCTCGTGCGGATATCACCCACCGCGGAAGGCGCGCGTAATTACACGCAGTGCGATTCGCTGCTGATCGGCGACCGTTGCGGGGCGCACACGTTCCCGTACATCGAAGCGAGTCATCCGGGCGCGATCGTCGAGCACGAAGCAACGACGTCGAAGGTCGGTGACGATCAGCTGTTCCTGTGCCAGCAACGCGGCATCGCACCGGAACACGCAGTCAGCATGATCGTGAACGGCTTCTGCAAAGAGGTGTTCCGCGAATTGCCGATGGAGTTCGCCGTCGAAGCCGGCAAGCTGCTCGAAGTGAGCCTCGAAGGCGCAGTGGGATGACGGCGCACTCCCCCGCCTTGCTCGAAATCGAGAACCTGCACGTCGATGTCGCCGGCAAACCGATCCTCAAGGGTCTGACCCTGCGCATCGCGGCTGGCGAAGTCAGCGCGATCATGGGTCCGAACGGTTCGGGCAAGAGCACGCTCGCGAACGTCATCGCGGGGCGACCGGACTATGTCGTCACACAAGGCACGCTACGCTATCTCGGCGCGTCATTGATCGAGCTCGAGCCGCAGATGCGCGCACGGCTCGGCGTTTTTCTGGCGTTTCAGTACCCCGTCGAAATCCCCGGTGTCTCCAACATGGAGTTCCTGAAAGCCGCGCTCGACGCACAACGAACCGCGCGCAACGAAGACGCACTCTCCGCCGTCGAATTCATGAAGACGGTGCGCAGCGTTGCCGCGTCGCTCGATCTGAATCCCGAATTCCTGAAGCGCGGCGTGAACGAGGGATTCTCGGGCGGTGAAAAGAAACGCAACGAGATCCTGCAGTTGTTGATGCTGCAACCCACGCTCGCGATCCTCGACGAAACGGATTCCGGCCTAGACATCGACGCGCTGCAGACCGTCGCTGCCGGCGTCAATCGGTTCCGCGGACCGGGCAACGGCATTCTGCTCGTCACGCACTACCAGCGCCTGCTCGACTACATCAAGCCGGACACCGTGCACGTGCTCGCCGATGGCCGCATCGTGAAGAGCGGCGATCACAGTCTCGCGCTGAAGCTCGAAGAAAAGGGCTACGGCTGGATCACCGACGCCGCGTGAGTGCTGTCATGCCGTCGGCTCAACCGTTCATCGAATCCGCATTGGCGCGTTCCCGGCAGCTCGAAAGCCGCCTGCCGCTGATCGCCCACGAGCGGCGCAACAGCATCGCCGAGATTGCGCGTACCGGCCTGCCGGCGGGCAAGCTCGAAACGTGGAAATACACGCCGATGCAGGCCTTCTTCGCCCCGCCGTTCGCGACGGGCGACACCCCAACGATCGAACAGGGCCGCGTCGCCGAACGCTTCTATTCATTTGCGGGAGCATGCACGATCGTCTTCAACGGTGCCGCGCCGACAGCGATGACCGCACCGGCGCCCGGCGTGGCCATCGAGGCGCTGCGGGCGCCGCTCAATGCCGACCTCGACGTGTCGCGGTATCCGTTGGTGCACCTGAACACCGCACTGCTCGAAGACGGTCTCGTCATTCGGATCGCGCCAGACGTCGATGCGGGCATCCTCGACCTGCGCTTCAGGTCCGGCGAAAGCGCGGCGACGGTCAGCCGTGTGCGAGTCGAGCTTGCCGCTGGTAGCCGCCTGCACCTGATCGAGCAGCGCCGCGAAGTCTGCCCCACGAACGCGGTGCTCGATATCCGCATAGGACCGCGGGCGTCGTTGCAGCACACGCGCGTGTTGCCGCCGGCCGCGGCGCCCGGCTGGTATCTCGTCTCCGCGCACGTCGACGCGGACGCAACTTACGCATTGACCGGACACTCGATGGGCGCGACGCCGCGCCGCAGCGACATTCACGTGCGGCTCGATGGCCCCCATGCGAACACGCACATCGATCTCGCGTGTGCTGTGCATCGACGCGATCGGCTCGACCATCAGGTTGTCGTCGAACACATCGGCGTCGATACGGTCAGCCGCCAGCTGGTGCACGGCATCGCGACGGGTAGCAGTGAGCTGACGTTCAACGGTCGAATCCACATTCATCCCGGCGCGCAACGCAGCGATGCGCGGCTGACGAACAAGAACCTGCTGCTCGACAAGAAGGCGCGGATCAACACGAAGCCGGAACTCGAGATCTACGCGAACGACGTCAAGTGCAGCCACGGGGCGACCGTGGGCCAGATCGATCCGGCGCAGATGTTCTACCTGCGTACGCGCGGGCTCGACGAAGTGGCGGCGCGCGCGATGCTGACGCGGGCGTTCCTCGCGGGCCGCATGACGCCGTGGCTGCACGAGGCGGGCGTGCTCGACATCTACGCGGAGCTGTTCGCGTCATGAAACGCCGCACCAACATCGCGGCACTACGCGATGACTTTCCGCTGCTCGCGGAAACGGCGCCGCTCACGTATCTCGACAGCGCCGCAACCACGCAGAAGCCGAACGTCGTGCTCGATGCGATCCGCAACTACTACCTGCACGACAATGCGAACGTACACCGAGCAGCATATTCATTGGCCGATCGAGCCACGGCGGCTTTCGAAAGCGCGCGGCAAAAGACCCGGTGTTTTGTCGGTGCACGCCATGCGCACGAGATCATCTGGACACGGGGAACCACCGAGTCGATCAATCTGGTCGCGCAAAGTTACGCCGTAAACAACCTGCATGTGGGCGACGAGATCCTGATATCGGTGATGGAGCACCACTCGAACATCGTCCCGTGGCAGCTCGCGGCGCAGCGAACAGGTGCGGTGTTGCGGGCCATCGATATCACCGAGCACGGTGAACTCGATCTCGACGACTTCCACCGCAAACTCAACGAACGCACGAAGATCGTCGCGGTCGGTCACGCATCGAACGCGCTCGGCACGATCAATCCGGTGAAGGCGATCATTGCGGCTGCACACGCGGTCGGCGCGGTTGTGTTGATCGACGGCGCCCAGGCT
>CAYUMA010000327.1:0-16475 GCA_964445675.1 uncultured Pseudomonadales bacterium
TTCGCCAGATCCTGGCGTCTTCAGATCAACTATCCTCACGACGCGCGGATCGACGAGTGAAATGTCGAGCGCGCCGGACGTCTCCAACGATGTCTCGTATCCCTGCTCACAGAGTTCGCGCAGCAGAGCGATGCAGCCGGGTTGAGCGAGTGGCTCGCCTCCGGTGACGGTCACATAGCGCGTGTCGAACGCCGCGACCTGTTCGAGCACCGCGGCAATCTCCTGCATCTCGCCACCCGAAAACGCGTACGCGGTGTCGCAGTATTGGCACCGCAAAGGGCAACCGGTGAGCCTCACGAAAACCGTCGGCAAGCCGACAGTGCTCGTCTCACCTTGCAGCGAATGAAAAATCTCGGTGATCCGCAGCCGCGAAGACGAACCGTCCGAGGCGATCACGTCGGACCTACCGCAACTCGGCTGCGTATGACTGGGCCAGTTTCGCGGCGGGTGTGCCGGGAAACTGCGATTGCGTGCGCGTTAGGAATTCCAGCGCCTTGGTGCGATCGCCGAGGCGGTGATAGACGACGCCGAGCTTGTACATCGAGTCGGCGATCTTCGCATTGCCGGGATACTTGTTGACGACTTGCGCGAACGACTGGCGCGATTTTTCCAGCGCCGGATCCGGCAGTGCGAGATACAGCTCACCGAGCCAGTAGTACGCATTGCCGGCGTATTCGCCATTCGGATACGTCACCAGCATCTGATTGAACGCGGCGATCGCGTCATTGAACCGTTTGTTCTTCGTCAGATTGAACGCGGTTTCGTAAAGGCCCCGCTCGGAGTTCGGCGTGGTCGCCGGCACGGTCGCTGGCCCAGTCGTCGCAACAGCGGCGCCGTCACTGGTGGTGCCGGGTGCCACGGCTCCGGGTTGGCCTTTCATCAGGATCGACAGGCGTCGATCAAGATCCAGATACTGCTCTTTTTGTTCGTTTTGCAGCTTTTCGATCCGATGCGACTGCTCTTCGATGACGCCGCGCAGCTCGGCCACGTCCGACTCGAGCTGCTGAAACTGTTGGAACATCGACGCAGCGCTCGAATTACCAACTGCACTGCTGGGGGGCAGTGGGCCGCTACTCGCGGCGACCTGGGTCGAGTCGGTGCCGTAGCTGCGCGCCACCGGTGCTTCGCTCGCGGTGTTCGCAGCGCGACCCGAGGTGACGGCCGGTTGCGACTCGACGACCGGAACCGCCGCAGCGGCAAACTGCGCGGCGAGCGCCGCGCACAGGCTCACGGCGCATAGCGACGCGAAAAGCGCGGCGCGCAAACGCACGCGACGCCGCATCGAATTAGCGGTAGATGAGTTCCGCACGTCGGTTCTTCGCCCATGCAGCCTCGGAGTGGTCCGCATCCGCCGGACGCTCCTCGCCATAACTGACGACATCGATCTGCGAGCGCCGCACGCCGGTGGAAACGAGGAACGTACGCACCGCCTCCGCGCGCCGCTCACCGAGCGCCAGGTTGTATTCGCGGGTACCGCGTTCGTCGGTAAAGCCGTCGATGACTACGCGACGATCGGGACTGTTGCGCAGAAACGCGCCGTGCAGTTCGAGGATCGCCAGCGAATCCGGCTGCAACGCGGCTTTGTCGTATTCGAAGTAGAACACCCGGCTCAGCGGCATGCCGGTCTGCGGGTTGATCGGGTTACCGCTCTCGTCGACCGAACGCGAAATTTCCGAATCGGACTGCGCCGGCGCAGTTACCGTCGGCTGCTCGTTGCCCGGCAACGGTCCCGGCGTCGGCTGTTTTTTTCCGGTGCTCGAACAGCCGACCAGAACCAGCGCCGCGAACGCGACCGCCGCTAGGTTGCGTAACCCGAGATGTCGCATTTTTATCTCCTAAAACCAGGCCCTGGTGGGCCGGGTAGACCGAGTGTGTAATCGAGCCGCACGTCTCAACCGCGCGAACGACTCAAGAAGGGGGACCATGCCGGCTCTCTAACGTCTCCGACGGACGACGGCAGTCGGTACTTCACGGTGCCGTCGATCGAAACGACGGCGAGTATACCCCGACCCCGATCCTGAGTCGCATAAATTAGCATCGTGCCGTTGGGTGCGATCGACGGTGATTCGTCGAGCGACGTCGACGTCAGCACCATCAAGCGCTGACGTTCGAGGTCCATCAGCGCGATATGGAACATGCCATCGTTGCGGTGGACGAAGATCAGATGTTTGCCGTCGGGTAACATCCGGCCGCGTGCGTTGTAGTCCCCGTCGAACGTCAGCCGCGACGTCAGACCCGTGGCGAGTTCCACCTGATAAATCTGTGGTTTTCCGCCACGATCCGATGTGAAGACGAGGCTCTTGCCGTCGGGCGTCCAGCTCGGCTCGGTGTCGATCGCGCGCTGTCGGGTGATGCGCTTAAGTTCACGCGTCGCGAGGTTCATCGTGTAGATCTCGGGATCGCCGTCGCGCGACAGCACGAGCGCCAGCGTCTTGCCGTCGGGCGAGAACGCGGGCGCGCTGTTCAGGCCGGGGAAATCCGTCAGGAACGTGCGCGTACCTGTTGCAATCTCGTGCAGGACGATCGACGGCTTCTTCCGCTCGAACGAGACGTACGCGACGCGCCTGCCGTCGGGCGACCACGTCACCGACAGAATGGGTTCGCGACTCTCGAGCAACGTCTGCGGCCGCGCGCCGTCCGCATCGGCGAGCTCCAGTCTGAATTTTGCATTCGGCGTGCCGAGGTTCTGCGCCAGCACATAAACGATCTGCGTCGAAAACGCACCGGGGATGCCGGTCAGTTTTTCGTACACCTCATCCGAGACCCGGTGCGCCATGTCGCGCAACTTCGACGGCGGCCCGGTGTATTTTGCGTTCGCGAGCGGCTTCTCGCTGAGCACGTCGAACAAATTGTACGAGACGGCCAGGTTACCGTCGGGCTGCATCTCGACGCGCCCGATCACGACGTACTCGCTGCCGAGCACTTTCCAGTCGCGAAACAGCACCTCCGCCGGGCGCGTTGGCATGCTCAACATGTTTTCCGGCGGCGTCGGCGCGAACTGACCGCTGCGCGCCAGGTCGAACGACACGATCGCGGACGGGTTCTCGACGCCCGTGACGCCGGGCCCGATGCCAAACGGCACGATCGAGATTTTCTTTGGATTGTCGTAGCCGCGATCCACTTCGATCGTGATCTCGGCCGCGAGCGGCGGCGCGAACAGCAATGCCGCCAGTGCGGCGGCGAACAGTCGATTCTTCAACGTAACAAATCCTCTGGTTTGAACAGCACCGGGAAGCGGCGGAAGTATTTCTCGAACAGTGTCGGGTCCTTCGGCACGTCGAACTTGCCGACCTTACGCACCGCCTGCTCGGCGGAGCGATCGAACGCTTCGTTGCCGCTCGATGACGTGATCGTCACGCTGACCACGTCGCCGGTCGGCACGAGTTCGACCATCAATTTGGTCTGCATGCCGTTGCGCGCCGACGGTGGCCGCGACCAGTTCGTCACGATCAGCTGGTAAATGCCCTGCGCGTAGGTCTGCGCGGCCTGTTCATTCTTGTCATCCGACAGCACTTCGGTCTCGCGCGCCAGCGCGTCGCTGAACGACGCATCGGCCAAACTATCGAGACGCTTCTGTTTTTCAGCCTGCGCGCGCGCGGCGGTCGCTTTCGCGACATCCGGTTTCGGCGCGGGCTTCGGCACGGGTTGCGGTGTCGGCTTCGGATCCGGCTTCGGCGGCGGCGCGGGCTGGGGTTTGACCACCTCCGCGACCGGCGGCGGCTTTGGCGGCGCCGGTTTCGGCTTCGGTGTGGGTTTTGGCTTCGGTGCGTCCATCACGATCAGCTCGGCCTTCACGATATTCGGCCGTACCAGCAGCGAACTGCGCTCGATCGGCGTCCAGTTCGAATACAGCAGCGCCACGACCAACGCGTGCACGAACAACGCGAGTACGAACGGCACAGCGTAGCTGCGGGCCAAGCCGTCCATGGCCGTCAGCCGAGATCCGGCGGGTCCGTGATCAGACCCACGCTGACGGCGCCGGCCTTCTGCAGCACGGTCATCACACGCACCACCTGGCCATAATCGAGACGGTGATCCGCGCGCACGTAGACCGGCGCATCCGGCCGCGCGCGCAGTATTTTCGCTGCCTGCTCTTCGAGCGAGAAGATCGTTACGCGGGTGCCGGTGTCCGTCGCCTTGCGCACGCCGAGATTGACGAACAGCGCGCCGTCCTGGCGCATCGTGACGACGAACGGATCCTCCTGATGCTCGGAGACGGGTTCGGACGGCGCTTTCGGCAGATCGACCTGCACGCCTTGCGTCAGGATCGGTGCGGTGACCATGAAGATCACCAGCAACACGAGCATCACGTCGATGTACGGCACGACGTTGATCTCGGACATCGGCTTACGCCGTTTCGGACGTTGCGGGCTCATCGCTTCGTATGCACCGCGCGATAGAGGATGCTCGTGAACTCTTCACTGAACGTGTCGTACCGCGTCATCAACACCTCCGCGCGCGCAGAGAAGCGGTTATAGGCGAGCACGGCGGGAATGGCGGCGAACAAACCCATGGCGGTCGCGACCAGCGCCTCGGAAATTCCCGGCGCAACCGATGCCAGCGTCGCCTGCGACATGTTCGCGAGACTGCGGAACGAATTCATGATGCCCCAGACCGTGCCGAACAATCCGACATAGGGGCTGGTCGAACCGACGCTCGCGAGAAACGGCAGATGCGTCTCGAGCTTCTCCTGCTCGCGCGCGAGCGCGACGCGCGTTGCGCGCTGAACGCCTTGCATCACGGCTTCCGGATCGGCGTCCTGTTCGGACAAGCGGCTGTACTCCTTGAATCCCGCGACGAACATCGTCTCCATACCGGTGAGATCGTGAGTTGCCGGCTCGAGTTCGTCGTAAAGCTGACGCAGATCGATGCCGGACCAGAAATACTCCTCGAACGCGTCCTGCGATTTCTGCACGCGCTTCAGCGCGAACATGCGCTGAAAAATCATCACCCACGACGCGACCGATGCAAACACCAGCAGCAACAGCACGAGTTGCACGAGCACGCTGGCATTGAGCACCAGCGAAAGTATGGACAACGGTTCGGTCAAGCTTGCGTCCTCTGGATTGGGTTTCTTTTGTCAATGCGGGTCGATGTCGAGACTCGCCTGCGCCATGTCGACACCACGCGGGGTCGGTCGGGCGAGTCCAAAATGGTGATAGGCCTTTTCCGTCACGATGCGCCCACGCGGCGTGCGCATGATGAATCCCTGCTGGATCAGGAACGGTTCGAGCACGTCTTCGATCGTATCGCGCTCTTCGCTGATCGCCGCGGCGAGCGAATCTATGCCGACCGGGCCGCCGCCGAATTTCTCCAGAATCGTCAGCAACAGGCGGCGATCCATCGTGTCGAAGCCCTCCGCGTCGACACTCAACATGTCGAGTGCCTGGTTCGCGACCTTCGCGGTCACGCGCCCGTCGCCTTTGACTTCGGCGAAGTCACGCACGCGGCGCAGCAGGCGGTTGACGATTCTGGGCGTGCCGCGCGAGCGACCGGCGACTTCGACCGCGCCGGCGTGCTCGAGGCGCACGCGCAGCTTGTCCGCCGAGCGCATGGCAATCTCCGTCAACTCGACGACGCTGTAGAACTCGAGTCGTTGCACGATGCCGAAACGATCGCGCAGCGGCGACGTCAAGAGTCCGGCGCGCGTCGTCGCGCCAACGAGCGTGAAGGGCGGCACGTCGAGCTTGATCGATCGCGCGGCGGGACCTTCGCCAATCATGATGTCGATCTGAAAATCTTCCATCGCCGGGTACAGGATCTCTTCGACCACGGGGCTCAAACGATGGATTTCGTCGATGAACAACACATCGCCCGGATCGAGGTTCGTCAACAATGCCGCCAGATCGCCGGCTTTTTCCAATACCGGCCCCGACGTGCTCTTCAGCGCCCCGGACATCTCGTTGGCGATGATGTGCGCGAGCGTCGTTTTTCCGAGACCCGGCGGCCCGAAGATCAACGTGTGGTCGAGTGGTTCGTGGCGTCGCCGAGCCGCCTCGATGAACACCGCCATCTGTTGTTTGACCGCTTCCTGGCCGATGTAACCGGCGAGCGTCGTCGGTCGTAACGCACGATCGAGCGCAACTTCCTCGCCGGGGTCGCGACCCGATACCAGTCTGTCGGGCTCGATCGTCACGCGCGCCCCTGCCTGGTGCTGTGGGAGTCGATCATGCCTCTTGCGCCGCCATGCTCTTCAACGCGGCGCGCACGACGGCTTCGGTCGAATGACCCTGCACGTAGGCGCTACTGATCGCGCGGCTCGCCTGCGCGGGGCGGTAACCCAGCGCGATCAATGCGCGCTCGGCTTCCTCGATCACCTTTCGGCTGGCGTCGCCGACACGCGATCGCACGCCCTCGGGGATGCGGACCAGCCGATCGATGCGATCCTTCAGTTCGACGACGAGTCGCTCCGCGGTCTTCTTCCCGATGCCAGGCAGCTTCACCAGACGCGCAACGTCGGAATCGCGAATGCATCGCGCGAGGTCGGCGACGTCCATACCGGAGAGCAGCGTCAATGCGAGTTTTGGTCCCACGCCACTGATCTTGATCAGCGTTCGAAACAGATCGCGCTCGCCGACGCTCAAGAAGCCAAACAGCGAGTGCGCGTCTTCGCGGATGCTCAGATGGGTAAACAGCACAACGTCGTGGCCGCTGCCCGGCAGCGTGCTCAACGTATTCGGCGTGACCTCCAGTTCGTAGCCAACGCCACCGACGTCGACGAGTACGGTGTGTTCATCCCGCGATAACAAATTGCCTCGAATACGTCCGATCATCCTTGTTCAGCCGACGTGCGCGCGCCTTGAGTATTGATGTGGCAAATCGCAATGGCAAGCGCGTCGGCCGCGTCCGCCGACGGCGACGTTCGCAGATTCAACAGCCGGCACACCATGTGTTGTACCTGCGCTTTTGTCGCGCCGCCGGTTCCTGTCACGGCTTGTTTGACGCGCCGCGCTGCGTACTCCGCAACCGGCAGCCCGACGATCACCGCCGCAGCCAGCGCTGCACCGCGTGCCTGTCCCAGTTTTAGTGCGGAGTTCGCATTGCGCGCCATGAACACCTGTTCGACGGCCACGGCGTCCGGCGCGTGGGCTTCGATCAATGCCGTGATCCCTTCGAAGATTTCACCGAGCCGCTCCGGGATGCCGTCGTGCGTCGTGCGGATGCAGCCGCTCGCGACGTAACACGATCTGCCGCGCCGCACGTCGATGACACCATAGCCTGTGACGCGAGACCCCGGATCGATGCCGAGGATTCGCGTCATCGCAAACGAATGTGCAGTTCTCGCAGCTGATGTTCGTCGACCGCGGTCGGCGCCGACGTCAACGGACACGCCGCGGTCTGCGTCTTCGGGAATGCAATCACGTCACGAATTGCGCCCGCGCCGACCATCAGCATGACGAGGCGATCGACTCCGAACGCGATGCCACCATGCGGCGGACAACCGTACTTCAGCGCGTCGAGCAGGAAGCCGAAGCGCCCCTCCGCTTCCTGGCCCATCTGCAGCATCTCGAACACCGCCTGCTGCATCTCATTGCGGTGCATCCGGATCGAACCGCCGCCGATTTCATAACCGTTCAGGACGACGTCGTACGCGCGCGCGTGCGCCGCTTCCGGATTCGCCCGCAATTCCTCAACGCTGCACGCGGGGCTCGTGAACGGATGGTGCACCGCGTCGAGGCGACCTTCTTTACCGCGCTCGAACATCGGCCAGTCGACAACCCAGCACGGCGCCCAGCGATCCTCGATCAGCCCCAGATCGGCGCCGAGTTGGTTGCGCAACGCGCCGAGCGAGTCATTGACGACGCCGCGCTGATCGGCGCCGAAGAACACGACATCACCGGCGACCGCACCGACGCGATCGAGCACTGCATCGACGACGCTCTGCGGCACGAACTTCAGAATCGGCGACTGCAGCCCCTGCGCGCCGGTGCCGCGTTCATTCACCTTTATATAGGCGAGTCCTTTCGCGCCGTAGCGGCCGACGAATTCTGCATAGCCGTCGAGTTCCTTGCGCGACAAACGCCCTGCGCCGGGCGCGCGCAACGCAACGACGCGACCGGCGCGGTCGTTCGCGGGGCCGCTGAATACCTTGAATTCGACGCCGCGCACCAGATCACCGACGTCGACGAGTTCGAGCGGATTGCGCAGATCGGGCTTGTCGCTGCCGAAACGCCGCATCGCGTCGTCGAATTTGAGCACCGGAAAATCCGGCAGTGAGACGTTGAGGATCTCCGCGAACAGTCGCTTCAGCATCGACTCGCTGAGCGTCATGATGTCGCGCTCGTCGATGAACGATGCTTCGATGTCGATCTGCGTGAATTCCGGCTGGCGGTCCGCGCGCAGGTCCTCGTCGCGGAAGCAACGCGCGATCTGATAGTACTTGTCCATGCCGGACATCATCAGCAGCTTCTTGAATATCTGCGGCGACTGCGGCAACGCGAAGAACTGGCCCGGGTGTGTACGACTCGGCACGAGGTAGTCGCGCGCCCCTTCGGGTGTGGCGCGCGTCAGAATCGGCGTCTCGATTTCGATGTAGCCCGCGCCCTCGAGATGGCGCCGCACCGCAGAGACGATCTTCGCCCGCATGCGCAATCGATGCTGCATCTCGGGCCGGCGCAGATCCAGATAGCGGTAACGCAGGCGGATGTCCTCGCCGGCATCGGAGTAACTGTCGAGTTGAAACGGCGGCGTCAGCGACCCATTGAGAATCTCGAGCCCGCGACCGAGCACTTCGATCTCTCCGGTCTTCATATCGGGATTCAGCGCGCCCTCGGGACGCCGGCGCACGCGGCCCGTGATCTGCAGAACGTATTCGTTGCGCACTTTGTCGGCGATCGCAAAACTGGCCGCGTTGTCCGGATCGTAGACGACCTGGACGATGCCGCTGTGGTCGCGCACGTCGAGAAAGATCACGCCGCCGTGATCACGGCGGCGTGCCACCCAGCCGCAGACCTCGATGTCGCGATCGATCAGCGACGCGTCGAGATCGCCACAGTAATGACTGCGCATGGAAAAGTTACCTTGAGGAGATGTCGCGCGGGGCCGCAGCCTATCACAAGTGGAAACGACCCGCCCGGCGCGGTCGGCCAATGAATGCGTTGGGCAATCGTATCTGCGGTCGGGTCACTTCTTCGCTGACTTGCCGCCGCCACCTCCGGTTTTGGGCCCGTTCTTCGGCGCGCGCTTCGACGCGTTCTTCGACGCACTCTTCGACGCACTGGTTTTGGTGCCGGCGGAATCTTTGTCCGCGGGCTTTGACGATTCCTTCGCGGGTTTGCTCGGTGAGCCGGTCGCGGCCGTCGAAATCCCGTCACCGCTCGAACCACTCTTCGAAGAGCCGCTCGGCTTCGTCTCGCTCTTGGCGTCACTCGTCGACGACGCGGTACTCGTCGAGCTCGAGTCGCCGCTGTCGCTGCTGCTCGCGACATTCTTCTTGTCGCCCGATTTGAAATCGGTCTCGTACCAGCCACCGCCTTTCAAACGAAACGCAACGGCCGAGATTTTTTTGCGCAACAGATCTTTGCCGCATGCGGGACACCGCGTCAGCGCATCCTCAGACATCTTCTGAATCGTCTCGAACTCGTGTTCGCAGCCCTGGCACACGTACTCATAGATCGGCATTTGAAAAACCTTTCGCTGACTTCAATCCACGCATCACACGTTTGACCAATGAAAAAACAGCTCCGCATCGACCTTGCAAAATTCGCTGTTGTCTCGACCAACTGCGCGCGGCGCATAGGATAATGAAAAAAGCCCGCAAAAACATTGAAAAAAGGCACATCGTTCCTTGCTAGCCCCATTTGAATGCAGTATAAAGCGCGCTCATTGGGGAGCCGATGAATGCCGTTTTCTAAGGTCGCCTCATAGAGATGGGTTGGATGTCCGTCGTGCAGTCGTCGCGGTTCGAACAACCCCCGACTTCAATCTAAACAGGGAAATCGAATGGCAAAGAAAAAGGCTCCGGCCAAGAAAGCTCCTAAGAAAAAAGCAGCCGCCAAGAAAAAGGCGCCCGCCAAGAAGAAAGCAACGCGAAAGGCAGCACGCGCAGCCGCTCGCCGCCCCGCCGCCAAGAAGTCCAAAAAGCCCGCGATGAAAAAAGCGGCGCCGAAAGGTCCAGTAACCCAGAAGATGACGAAGACCGGGATCTTGAACGAGATCGCGAGCCTCACCGCGTTGACGCGCAAACAGGTCGACTCCGTCATCGAGGAACTGGAAGCGCTGATCAAACGTCACATCAACAAAAAGGGCGTCGGCGAGTTCACGCTGCCGGGTCTGCTCAAGGTGCGTGCGGTCAAGCGTCCGGCAACCAAAAAACGCATTGGACGCAATCCGGCCACCGGCGCGGAGATCATGATTCCGGCGAAGCCGGCATCGATTCGCGTACGCGTCGCCGCGCTGAAGCGCCTCAAGGAAATGGTCGGCTGACGTTCGACTCGAAAGAAATCTCAAGGGCCGGCGACGGCCCTTTTTTTTGGCGCAACGATCTGCGAGCCGTAGAATACGCGCAGTCGCTCAAGGACCCGTCGATCAATGCGCGCTTCCCAGCTCCTGATTCCAACCCTGAAAGAAACTCCGGCAGACGCCGACATTCCCAGCCACCGCTTCATGCTTCGCGCAGGCATGATTCGCCGGCTCGCCGCGGGCATCTACACGTGGTTGCCATTGGGATTGCGCGTGCTGCGCAAAGTCGAAGGGATCGTCCGCGAGGAACTTGATCGCAGCGGTGCGCAGGAAGTGCTGATGCCGTTCGTGCAACCGGCCGAGCTGTGGCAGGAGTCGAACCGCTGGGACAAGATGGGGCCGGAGATGCTGCGACTGAAGGATCGACACCAGCGCGACTTCTGCCTCGGACCCACCCACGAAGAAGTCATCACCGACATCGTCCGGCGCGAAGTGCAAAGCTACAAACAGCTGCCGTGCAATCTGTATCAGATCAACCTGAAGTTCCGCGACGAGATCCGGCCGCGTTTCGGCGTGATGCGCGCGCGCGAGTTCCTGATGAAGGACGGCTATTCGTTCCACATCGACGACGCGAGTTTTGACGCCACCTATGCAGAAATGCACGCGTGCTATGGGCGGATCCTGACGCGCATGCAGCTCGACTTTCGCGCGGTGCTCGCCGACACCGGCAACATCGGCGGCAGCACGTCGCACGAGTTCCAGGTACTTGCAAGCACGGGCGAAGATCGGATCGCGTTCAGCGACACCAGTGACTATGCGGCGAACGTCGAGAAGGCCGAAGCCGTCGCGCCGGCACCCCCGGCGAAACCCGCCGCAAAGCTCGAGAAAGTGGCGACGCCCGGTCAACACACCATCGAGCAAATCGCGACGTTTTTTGCAGTGCCCGCGGCGCAAACGCTGAAAACACTGATCGTCGTCGGCACCGACGGCCCCGTTGCACTGGTGCTGCGCGGTGATCACGAACTCAACGAAGTCAAGGCGCAGAAATTCCCCGGCGTCGCGGCGCCGCTCGTGTTCGCCACCGACGCGACGATTCGCACGACAGTTGCGTGCGGCGTCGGCTCGTTGGGACCCATCGGCCTGGGGCTGCCGACATACGTGGACCGCAGCGCATACGCCGCGAGCGATTTCATCTGCGGCGCGAATACCGACGGCTACCACTATCGCGGCGCAAACTGGAGCGATGTGGGGCTTGCGCGCGATCGCGTCGTCGATCTGCGCAACGTCGTCGACGGCGATCCGTCACCCGACGGCCGCGGTCATCTGAGCATCACACGCGGCATCGAAGTCGGACATATCTTTCAACTCGGCCGCAAATACAGCGAATCCCTTGGCGCGAACGTGCTCGACGCGGACGGTTCGACGAAGACGTTGATCATGGGCTGCTATGGCATGGGCATCACGCGGCTGGTTGGCGCAATCATCGAGCAATGCCACGACGACGACGGCATCATCTGGCCGCAACCGGTCGCGCCATTCATGGTGCACCTCGTCGCGCTCAACTACGCCAAGTCCGCAACCGTGCGCGCAACCGCGGACCGACTGCTGGGCGAGTTCGAAGCGCTGCACATCGACACGCTGCTCGACGACCGCGACGAGCGTCCGGGCGTGAAATTCGCGGATGCGGACCTGATCGGCATCCCGCACCGCGTCGTGATTGGTGAACGGAATCTCAAAGCGGGCGAGGTCGAGTACCGAACGCGCCGATCGCCTGATACGCTCAACGTCACCGTCGACACCGTCACGGCCCACGTTCGGGCCGCCCTCGCTGGATGAATGACCGCGCCCCAACGCAACAGGTCATAAACGCGCCCCGGATACCGTTGCGGCGGCGCCGGGCCGTCGTCCTGTTGTGGACCCTTCCGTTGCTAATGGGTGCCGCGATCGCGACACCGCCGCCGCAGCAGATCGATCCCGGCGTCATCGACGCACTCGCGCGCAGCATGTCCGTCGATATCGAGAAGGACGATCACTTCGATGCCCAGGTCTGGTTGTTGAGTTCCGTCCCGAAGCTCGCGCGTTATGTCGGCAATGACGCCGAGCAACAACTGATACTGCGAGCCGTGTATCGCGAAGCAAACCGCCACGCGATGGATCCGGATCTCGTGCTTGCGGTGATGCAGGTCGAGAGCAGGTTCGATCGATTCGCGGTGTCGAGCGCGGGCGCGCAAGGGCTCATGCAGGTGATGCCGTTCTGGCGCCGCGAGATCGGCCGGCCGCAGGACAATCTCACGCAGATCGAAACGAACGTGCGTTACGGGACCGCCATCCTCGGCCACTATCTGAGCGTATCGCGCGGTGATCTGATCGATGCGCTCGCGCGTTACAACGGCAGCCGCGGGCGCCTCAACTATCCGGAACTCGTCATCTACGCGTATCGCGCGCGTTGGCAGACGCAAACCACCGACGACCTGCCGACGCTGCGCGCCGGATGCCTGGCTTACGGACTCGCCGCGTGTGCGCCGATCACAAAGGCGCGCTGACGCCGAGCACCGATTTGATCGACGCCTCGGTTTGTGGACCGACGAGCGTCGCAACGACAGTGCCGGAGGGATCGATGATCACAGTCGTCGGCAACACCGCGGGCAGGTCGTAGCCGAACCGGGCCCGGGGATCCTGCGTCAGCACCGGGAAATCGATGCCCATGCGCTGCGTCAGCGCGCGCAGCGCATCGCCTTCGACCGCGTCGTAGTTGACGCCGACCACCAGCGCTGCGTGGCCACCGAGCGCGCGGTGCAGCGCGTTGAGGTGCGGTATCTCCATCCGGCACGGCGCGCACCACTCGGCCCAGTAGTTGATCACGACCCAATGACCCTCCCAGTCCGCAAAGCGGCCGGGCGCGCCGTCGGCGTATTCGAAGTCGACCGGTTGGCAACTCGCGAGCACGAGCAGCAGCACCGGCACAAACAACCTCATGCGCGTGACTCCTCGACGGGTTCGGACACGACCCAATCGATGTCGACCGCGAGTCGTTCGGCGCCGGCACGCGCGTAGTCGCGCAGCGGCTCGATCAACCGCGGCAGATCGTGTACCTCCTCGAGCTGTTCGAGACCGAGTCCTTGCGGCAATCGGCGAAAGAGTTGCAGCAGGCTGACCGCGCGCAGATCCCTGCCCAACAGCACGACATCGTGTTCGCCGTTCGACAACAACGAAAGCTCCGTCAATACCGAGAGCACCAGCTCGCGCTCGCTACTCGACAGCTTCACCGCATCGTTGAGATCGCTGCGCGTGACGGTGCGCCCCTGCTGATGCGCGCAATGCAGGAATGCGAGCATCCGCACGCACTGCACCAGCGGCGGTGCGCCGTCGCTGCGCACATCGTCGCGTTCGAGCCCCAGCGTGCGCACGACGATCGCGCCGGACAGGACCAGCACCCAGACAAGATAGAGCCACGTCAGGAACAGCGGCACCGCGGCGAATGTGCCGTAAATCAATTGCATGTTGGCGTTGGCGACGACTTCGGTAAAAACCCGCTTCGCTGCTTCGAAAAACAACATCGTCAGCACGCCTCCGATCAGCGCGTGCTTGAACCGAACACGACAGTTCGGCATTGCCGCGAACAACACCGTGAACGCAACGCAGCTCAACAGCGGCGGCAGATAGCCGAGCAACGTGGCACGCACCCCGACGGTGTCGGCATCGGTGATCACCGGCAGCGACATCACGTACGAAGACACGAGCAGTCCACCCACGACCAGCGGCGGCCCGCACGTCAACACGCCCCAGTACACCAGGAAGCGCTGCAATCCCCGCCGCGAGACGGTGACCTGCCAGATTTCGTTGAACGCCTTCTCGATCGAGACGAGCGTCAGGTAGGCGGTCACGAACAACAGCGCAAATCCAGCAATCGTCAGTTCGCGCGCCTGATGCGAGAAGTCGTTGAGTTTCTCCTGCACCTCCGCCGAGCTCGCCGGCACGAAGTTCTCGAAGACGAAACCCTGGATTTGCTCTCCGACCATCGCGAAGTCCGGGAACATCGACAACATCGCGTACGACACGGTCATCAACGGCACCACCGCGAACAGCGTCGTGTAGGTCAACGCCGCCGCGCTGCTGAGCAGACCGTGGGCGCCGAACTGCGCGACGATCTGGTTCGACAGCCAGCGAAACTGTGCAATCACGTTGGGGAGCATCGAACGATGCCGCTAGAATATCTGCTGGTCTTCGAGTCTATAGAGTCACGCGCGGATGGGCGACGTCACGATCTATCACAACGCACGTTGCTCCAAGTCACGGCAGACGCTGAACTGAGCGCCGCGATGGAGCGCCATCGGTGCTGATCCAACGGCCGATCGTCGCGGCGAATGGCCGCGCCGCGATGGGACGATCGCCGGAAAACGTGCTTCAGATCATCTGATTTCCGAACGCAACGTGAAGGTTTGCCGTGTCCGAACACATTCTGATCCTCTACTACAGCCGCCAAGGTTCGACTGCGGCGTTGGCCGATTGCATCGCTGCCGGTGTTGCTGCGCACGGGCGCTTCGAGCCGCGCATGCGCACGGTGCCGCCGGTCGCATCCACCACTGACAAGACGACTCCGCCGCTGCCGCCGGCGGGTGCGGTGTATTGCACGAAGACGGATCTCGCCGATTGTTGCGCGCTCGCGCTCGGTAGCCCCACGCGCTTCGGCAACATGGCCGCACCGCTGAAACACTTTTTCGACGGCACGGCCGACCTGTGGATTCGCGGCTCGCTCGCAGGCAAGCCGGCTGCGGTATTTACGTCAACCGGCAGCTTTCACGGCGGCCAGGAGACGACGCTATTGACGATGATGTTGCCGCTGCTGCACCACGGCATGCTGCTCGTCGGCTTGCCGTACACCGAACCGGGGCTGAATACGACGACGCGCGGCGGCACGCCGTACGGCGCATCGCATGTTTCCGGCAGTGGCGGCGACCCGGTGCTCGATCCCATCGAGCGTGATCTCGCGCGCGCGCTGGGATTGCGGTTGGCCCAGATCGCCGACCGTCTGACTCTGTAAGGGCGTAACCATGCACGTACAAACCGTATTGCGTTTTACGTTGCTGCTGTGGATCGGCTCACTGTTCGCGCTGCTCGGCGTGCAACGGTTCCTGCTCGATCCGCTCGATTCGCTGCTCGCGAGCGCCGCGGTATTCCTCGTTCAGGTCGCGCCGCTGCTGTTGCTGACGCCGCTGGCATTGCGGCCCGGTGCGCGGGGTCCGCTGTGGATCGCATTGACGTTGCCGCTGTACTTCATGCACGGCATCTCGCAACTCGACGCGCGACCAGTGGGGATGCTCGAAGTGATCTTTGCACTCGGCGCATTTGTGACCGCGTGGATGCTGTTGCGGGTGATGCCACGCGAGGATCCGCCACCTGGTTCGTGATCCGAACATCGATCGAAGGCGCCAACTTCCTAGTGGCGGATGATCGCGGCGCCGGACCATCCGCGCCGCGGTCGTTCCAACGACGCGCCTCAAAGAGATGAGCGTTTCGTCCATACCCGATGAGGGATGGCGCGGGTGAGCCTACAAGGATGTATTCACGGCGTGTCCGGCGCTGCGATCATCCGCCACGACCTATTCACGGCGGGTCCGGCGCAGGGATCATCCGCCACGACCTATCCCCTGTGCGCGCAGCACGACTTCGATTTCCGCAAGAATCGACGGATCATCGATCGTCGACGGAATGCTGAACGCGCGTTTGTCGACCATCTTGCGCAAGACCTGCCGCAGAATTTTTCCGGATCGCGTCTTCGGCAGACGTTTGACGATGACGGCGCGTTTGAAATTCGCGAATGCACCGATCGCGTCACGCACCATCGTGACGAGTTCCTTCTGCAACGTCGCGGCGTCGATATTGACGCCGTCCTTCAACAGCAACAGTCCCAACGGCACCTGACCGCGATCCGCATCCTCGATGCCGATGACCGCGCATTCGGCAATCGCGGGGTGCGACGCGACTACTTCCTCCATCGCGCCTGTGGACAGTCGATGCCCCGCGACATTGATGTCGTCATCGACGCGGCCCATCACGTACAGATAACCGTCCTC
>CAYUMA010000328.1:0-4368 GCA_964445675.1 uncultured Pseudomonadales bacterium
GGCGGCAGGACCTTGCTGACGCCGTCCCACACGATCTGGACATCGGGATAGGTCAGCATGTTCTTCACGGCTGGCCCTGTGAACTTCTCTCCTGCATACCGCCAATCCGCCACGAATCCTCCCCACATCGTGATTTGGTGCCGTATCCAGCGCACCGCCTCCTCATCCGTCAACTGATATCGCTCCTTCAGCGCCATCATGACAGCCGTGGCGCCATCGACGTTCAAGATCTTTACTTGTATTGCAGCGAGGTAAGGCGATCGAAAAAAGTCGGCATTGGTCCGTTCGCCGCGCTCATGCCTCATATTCCGCAAGTTCATGGCGGTGTTATCGCGAACCTGGATCGCCAGATACCCGAGCGTGGTCAACACGGCAACGGATCCGAGCACCTGACCTATGGCTCCAATTGCATCCCAGTCCATTGTTTCCCCTCCTGTGTGATGGGTACAGGGTAGAACTGTCAGCGGCGCGAGTGGAAGGCACTCTGACCCCGTTATCCCGTAACTCCTGACATCCCAACGGATGCCTCCTCCGCAAAACCGATCGGGCTCGGTCCAATCGCGACGCTCGGCCTTGCCGACGTGCGCGTTGAGGCGCAAGAGCTGCACTCGAAACTGCGTGACGGCAACGACCCGCTCGCGCACGGGTTGGCGAAGAACACTGTCGTGATGGGGGGAGCCCTGTCCTGTGCAGGACAACGGGGCATCGTCCAGCCCCTGCGGTCGCCTCGTTTCACGAAATGCTTCGCTGCACTCAGGACTCATGTTCGCAGCGATCTGCTCGCGGCAATCCCGTTCGCCCGAGGGAAAGGTCGAGTGTCGATTCCTCGCGACGATGCGCTTCGAGCGACTCATAGAAGTCAGGGATCCCACGACGGTTGCCCGCTCTGAAGAGACGGCCTCCTGGCGAGTCCAGTTGTTCCTGCGCCTGGGCTGCGAGGTCTGCCCAGGTCTCCGCATCGATCGCCCCTCGCTCGTATGCCCGAAAGGCCGTTGCATTGATGTTGAGGTAGGCCCGGAACAATAACGAAAACCGAGCCGCTTCATCGTCGCTGAGATCTTCGGGGCGGTTCAGCCCCGTGATGTAGATCCGGAATAGTTCCTTCTGCGAACCCAGCAAGATATTCAATTCGTTGAAGCCTTCCATGGCACGGTCGAACGAAGAGATCTGACTCGCCTTGTTCTGCGCTCGCACTTGCCGGGCCAGGTAGGCCAGCGTGATGAATACGGCAAGCGCGCCAAGAGTCTCCCCCAGCGCGCCCAGCGCATCCCACAGATGATCACCGCCCATTTGTTGTTCCTCTCGTCGCCGATCGATCAGATGACGTTGCCAACAACGCAGGTAAGAGGCCCAACCTCGTGGACACCGACCCGATGACCACACGCGCCTCAATCAGACCGTTGGCAACTATGGATCAGCCGCCCCATACCATTTGTCGACCTCGTTTAGGATACTCAGCGGATAGGGAACATAAACCACATCTTGGGGAATCGGGCTGAGTATCAAGCGAGTACCCGGCGAATACCCGCCTCCGTCTCTCAATCCATGTCATCGGCGCAGTTGGTACGGCGATGCTTCGCCCTCGCGACCTGCATGATCGGCGCGGTATTGCGAGGCGTTGCGACAGATCCCAGCGCCTGTTCCCTGACCTTGTCGAGGATTTCGCCGGGATTGATCGCCACATCCCACCAGACATCGAACCCTTCGCGCTCGAGACCTTCCGCGAACCGTCTGGCGGTGATCTGGTCCTTGTGGCAGTAAGAAACGAACACGTCTGGCATGGCCGCTACCGGATGTAACCCGAAGCGAGAACGTACGCCGGTTGATCCACTCGAGTTCACGCAACTGCTGCCAGCGGACCGCAGTACAGCGGGCGCAACACTACGAATTCGGGAACGAACAGTTCGCGGTTGGCAGCACCTCGACGCTGATAACCATTGCCCAAACGATTCGACGGCGCACCGCGGGGCGCGCCGTCGAAGGTACACCGCGATTACTTGTCCTTCTTCTTCGGATGCACGCGTTCCAGACGATAGAGGGAGGTATTGCTGGTAGTTGCGCCCGCTGCGACGGTCTCGTTAGCGATCGCGAGATAGTAATGGCCCCGGTATTTGTAGGCGGCGAGGCCCTCGGGTGCGACGTCGCCCGGCGTGACGATCATGTCCACGAAACTGACGTCGGTGGGGTCGGTAATGTCGAAAATCGCGACGGCGCTGCGCGTCGTGCGCTCGAGCCCAATGAAGGCATACGTGCGCCCGCCGATGTCGAGCAGCGCGACGCCTTCCGGTTCCACTCCTTTGTCGCGGCTGCGGCTGTCGTTGTAGATACCTTTTCTCGCGGCTTCTTTGTCCAGGAAGCTCCCGCTGTCATAGACCAGATTGCCGTCTGCGTCGCGGATGGAGAAGGATCGGGTCCCGGCGGCGAACAGATTGCCGGCGGTCGAGTCCGTCTTTAACACGCGCAGGCGGTCCAGCGGGGAGACTGCGCCAAGCGTGCTGGCCGCGACCCGATCCACGTCGTCCTCGCGGAAATCTCCCTCGTTGGCGAGGACCGTATAGGTGTGGTCATGCCACTCGTACGTCGCGACGCCGTCCGGCATATAGAGTCCCTTGGCGGCGACGCTGCGGAAGTTGACAGTGCCGTCGTTGTCCTTGGGATCGATCTCGTTGCCGACCTTGTTGAAATCCTTGGCGCCGAGCCCGATCACCTGCGTGAAAGAGTTGGTGTCCAGGTCCAGCACGGCAATCGCGTTCGCTTCCTGAAGCGTGACAAACGCCCGCGTGTCGTCCTCGTCGACGGCGATGTACTCGGGCTCGAAGTCCATTCCGGTGTTCGTGCGCAGGTTGGTGCCGCCGGTGGGGACGCCGGCGAAGAAATCAGCGGTGGCCACGACCGTGCGGGTCTCCATGTAGATGATGCTGACGCTGCCGGCCGGATCGGGCGTGGTGTAAGGGGCATCCGCCACGGCGTTGGGAGTGGCCTCATTGGCGACCAACAGTTTGTCGCCGTCGTGGGTGAACGTGAGCATATCCGGCAGCGCGCCCACGGTGACCTGGTTGATCCCGTCGCTTGGCTGACGGGTCTTTGTGTCATAGAACAGCACGCTGCCGAGGAGACGACGATCCCCAGCCGCCTCGACCGCCAGAGCCGCGAGGCCATTGTGAATCGCGACGCTATTGACGAAGCCGTAGTCCGTCACGTCGATGTGCTCCACGAGTACCCCGGTGTCGGCATCGAGTACATCCACGCCGACGACCCCCGTTACCCAGATGGTATTCGTCCGGCTGTCGAAGGCGGGAATTTCCGAAACCTGGCCGGTATCGGTATGGCCATGAGTCCACAGCTTGGTGAATGAAATCGCAGGTTCGGCGCCGGCAGCGCCCATCGACAAGGTGGCCGCCACCATTGCGGTCGTCAGTGCGGTTCTTCGCATGGTTCTCTCTTTGTGATGATTGGATGAGTTCTGGCCGGCGCGGTCGTGGATGCCCGCGCTCACGGACAACCCAGGACGCTAAGTTCCTGGTGTTACAACGCGATGACACAAGTCTCTTGCCGCATACGGGCACGGTGTCTCACGAACAGCAGCGCCGCTATGTCGACTGGTTGCCCGCGCGGCGACAGGGCTGTTCGGTAAATCGAGTCGCTTCACCTGGAGCAACTCGACTTCGGTCGATGGTGGCAGCAGTCCGCTCTGCGCCACCGTCCGGTCGTTGGCGAAGGTCGGCCATCTCGGAATCGCGCGCGTGACGCCTTGCACGGGGCTGCTGAACTCCTCAACATGCAGGCTTTTGGAGCCCTCACTATGCGCGCGCGGTTTGGATCGTTGGGCGGGACCCGTGTTCGGGCTTTGGCTGGCATTGACGACGCGCGCGCGCCGATCAGGCCGAAGTTCGCCCGAACATCGAAGCGTCGCCGGCTGTCACCGATGCAACGGACGGCGCCAAAGACAGCGATCCCGACCGCATGGTCTTAAGATCGATCGCCGTCACGGGTCCGCGCATCGCGTCACGCATCTGCAAACCCGCCAGCGAGTGGGCACTGCTGTCACGCAAGCTGGGCGAATCACTCGATGTGCTGCAACGCGGCGCGGCCATGCAGAACAAATGCTCCGACTGAACTTGATACGGGTTTCACATTGAGCTGGCAATGCGCGTGCTGATCGCCGTGGCGCTACTCGCGACGCTGCTGCTCGGACCATTTCTGGTACCGGTACCGCCGCTGACCGGCACCGTAGATCCGCTGGAACTGGCCGATGCCGACAGCAGTTTTATCGACGTCGACGGACTGCGTGTCCACTACAAGGCGTTTGGCGGCGGCCCCAACGACTTCGTGCTGCTGCACGGCTTTGGCGCAAGCACATTCACCTGG
>CAYUMA010000329.1:0-1694 GCA_964445675.1 uncultured Pseudomonadales bacterium
TCGATGCTGCGCGGACGCATTTCGAAACCGCGCTCGCGCTCGCGCGCGAAGTCGGCGACCGTCATCGCGCGGCGGCGATCCTCGGTAATCTCGGCAATCTGTGTATCGATCGCGGCGATCTCGATGGCGCGATCTCGTACCACGGCGCCGCCCTCGATGCCGCGCGTGCGGTCGGCAACCGTCGGCTCGAAGGCAACACACTGTGCAACCTCGGCATGGTGCTTCAGATGCGCGGGGACCTCGACGAGGCACAGACGCATCTGACACTCGCCCTGGATTCCGCGCGCAACCTCGGACAAGCGCACCTGGAGTGCAGGGTGCTGTGCAACCTCGGCATCGTGCTCGTGCGGCTCGCGCGGCCGGATGCCGCACGCCAACACTACGAAAGCGGGCTGGCCGTCGCGCGCGCGTCAGGTGACCGGGAGTCCGAAGGACAGATCCTCGGCTACCTCGGCGTGTTGCATGCTCGCGCTGCGCGACGACACGACGCGTTGCAATGCCTCGACGCAGGCGAAGCGCTGCTGCGGGCTGCATCGGACGTGGTCAGCCTCGGCGTTTTGCTGTGCGGTCGCGCCGAGGCGTGGCACCTCGTCGGCGACACGACCTCGGCACGCGCTGCGTTGGAGGAAGCTGCGCTGATTGCCCGCGACATCGGCGCCGGACCCGACTCCGAAATCGGTCAGGCGCTGCAACCGGTGCGAAGGCTACTCGGCAACACGCCGTCCTGATCCTCCGTTACTTGTTGCGGACGTACGGGTCCAGCGGCGCGCAGCCCTCCACGTGCACCGTATATTTGAAGTCGCCTGTTCTCGTAGCCTTGTTCTGGAATCTGATTTCGTCGCCCGTGTGACTCTTCGAAACGAACTGTTCGGGATCATCGAACACGATGCCGGCGTCGGTGAATACCCAGGCCGGGTCGCGCCGGGTGACAATGTTCCATCGCAGATTGACCGGCGCCGTCGTCGAAACGTCCGGTTTGTCGAGACTGACGGTACACGGCGTCTGACTGTCATCGACGGTGACCTGGATCTTGCAGATGCCCGGCGTGCAGGGCACAGACGCGTGCGATGGCGCAGCGAACGCAAGTGGACCGATGCAGCATAGAACGGCGAACGCATAGTCGCGTGATTTCATGTTTCCCCCTCTTGTTGTGGACCCCGTCTCGCGCCAACACTTTTGCAGAGCCGCACCCACCGCGTCAAGCAGGGCATCCTTCGCTCAGCCGCGGGCAGAGTCGCTGATTGGGTCAGCCCGCTGGTGAGCGGGATCAGTCAGGCGTCCGTTGCCTGCGCTTCGTCCATCGGCATGCCGCAATCGCAGCAGTATTTCGCATCCGTCGGGTGACCCTCGGAGAGACAGGCCTGGCAGGTGTGCGTCTTAGGCGGTGCCGCCGGGCGTAAGGTTTTGACGCTCAAACTCGCCCCAGCTGCGGCCACGTCGAGTGTGCCCAAACCGTTCACGGTGGCGAGAGACGGGTTCTCGTTGAATGCGGCGGTTTCCTGTGCGCCACATCAGCGTGACCGGATCGAACGGTTGTGCCGCTACATCACCCGACCGGCACTGGCGTTGGAACGGTTGAGCACGAACGGGGCAGGGCAGGTGGTGTATCAGCTGACAAATCGGCAGGAGAGCCGATTTGCACAGCCAACGGCTGCCCGAAGGGCCGGGTACAGGATGTACCCGGTGAACACGCC
>CAYUMA010000330.1:0-1566 GCA_964445675.1 uncultured Pseudomonadales bacterium
ACGGACGCCGCATGGTGACCAGACGGTGGCTGGTAACCAGACGGTGGCTAACCAGACGGTGCCAGGCGTTGCAGAACGTGCAGAACAGCCCAGGCGTTGCAAAACGGTTGCCTGGCACCGCCCGTTCTGCCCGTTCTGCAACGCCTGGCACTGTCTGCCGGTTCTGCAACGCCTGGCACCGTCTGCTCGTTCTGCAACGCCTGGCACCATGCCGCATCATAGTCAGTCTCGTTCGGGAACACGTCGATGCAGCTGCGACCCCTCGCGCACAATGAGATCGATGCGTTCGTCGCGCTGCTCGAAGATGCGACGCGGTGGTCGCGATCGGGAGATCGCTCCGCGATGCACGAACGGGGCATTGACCAATGGCGGCCCGGCGCCATGATCGCGCAGCGTGCCGTGTTCGCAGCGGCGCAGGTCAAGGGCGAGGTGTTCGTGACGCAGGAGTCGGGCGTGCTGACTGGCGGCGTCATGCTGAGTGTGTCACCGGATCCCATCTGGGCCGATCAGCCCGAGCCTTCGGCGCTGTATCTGAGCAAGCTCGTCGTCGCGCGCGACCGCGTGGGCGGCGGACTCGGTGAGCAGATCCTCGCTGACGTCGAACGCATCGCCCGGGAACGCGGCGCGGGATGGTTACGACTCGACTGTGTCGCCCCGAATGAACTGTTGGCGCGGTATTACCAGCGCCAGGGCTACTATCCGCGCGGCGTGATGCGTGGCCTGCTGCGCCACGACAAACGCATCGCGCGGCAGCCCGGTGTCGCGGTTGCGGCGCTCGATGACGTCGCCTGGAGCGTCGATCGGTGTGCGACGTTGCTGTTCGTCGTCCGTGGCGACGAAATTCTGTTGATCCGCAAGAAGCGGGGCCATGGCGCCGGCAAGATCAATGCGCCGGGTGGCATGGTCGAGGTCGGCGAGACACCGCTGCAATGTGCGCTGCGCGAAATCGAAGAGGAGGTCGGCGTGCGCGCTCTCGATGTGGCGCCGCTGGTCGAACTGCATTTTCAGGACACTGACGGCAGCGCCTTGCTGGGTTACGCGTTCAGCGCGCGCGACTGCGTGGGCGTGCCGCGCGAGACCGCAGAGGCAGCGCCGTTCTGGTGTGCCACTTCGCGCATTCCTTACGCGCAGATGTGGGAGGACGATGTGCTGTGGTTGCCGTATCTGCTCGACGGCACGTCGGTGCTCGGTGAATTCCTGATGCACGAAGAGCGGTTGCTCGCGCACCGGTTGCGGCCGATCGGTGCGGACGCGTTGGCTTCGCGGTGCGGCGCTCGGTAGCATCGAACGCCGTCCAACGCCCCAATCCAAATCAAGGAGTTTCACCGTGAGCACACTTCGCGCGCAACGAGTCGTCATCATCGGTGGCACGTCCGGCATCGGCTTCGCGGTGGCGCAAGGCGCGCTCGCCGACGGCGCACAGGTGGTCGTCGGGTCGAGCAACGCAACCAACGTGACGGCGGCCGTCGCGCGATTGGGTTCGGCTGCTTCTGGATGGACGGGCGACGTGCGCGACGAGACGAGCGTCGCTGCGTTCTTCGAACGCGTCGGGTCATTCGACCATCT